>CAZMAC010000238.1:0-5212 GCA_964564085.1 uncultured Hyphomicrobiaceae bacterium | reverse complement strand
TCCACCAAATCTGAATCGCGTCGTCCTTAACAGAGTCCTGTCGTGTACTGTGAATCGGACGCGGACAGTTGCTCTAACCCTATAAAATATATCAACTTTTCTACGTTTTGGTGATTCCACCTAAACGCGGGTTGATCTAGGGACATGCTGATCCATAGAAGGTAGCGCAACCGATGTAACGCGTTGCAATGATTGAGATTGCGCGCAAAAGCTGGTCAAAGCCAGATGCCAGATGGCCAAAGGATAGTCGACGATCGGCAATTCTGTCTGCCCAGGACTGATGCAGCGCATGACTGTGCTCACTCACGCTGCCAAATTGAGCACTTCGCTGAGGCTGCGCAGCCGCTCCAAAGTGTCTTGAGCCTGACGTTTCTTATCCTCGTCCTGCGCGTCGGCGAGATCCTCCTCCGCGTCCTTGATCTCTTTTGCGATCAGATCCCGGTCCAGATCGGCAACCGGAACGGCCTGCTCGGCCAGGACGGTCAAACGATCAGAGCCGACATCGGCGAGGCCGCCGCGAACATAAATTTCGCTTGTTTTACCGTCCATTCCGGGAATGCGCAGAATGCCCGGCCGCAACATCGCAATGACGGGCGCGTGGCGGGGAAGCACCGTAAAGTCACCCTCGGCGCCCGGCACGATCACCTCAGCGACATCGGCGGAGACCAGCACCTTTTCAGGTGAGACAAGCTCGAATTTGAATGTTTCGGCCATGGCTGCCTCCGTTGCCCCGCTTTTTTAAGCGGCCTCAGCCAGTTCCTCGGCCTTTTTGACCGCTTCCTCGATCGTGCCGACCATGTAGAAGGCCTGTTCGGGCAGGTGATCATAGTCACCATTGGCGAGCCCTTTGAAGCCTTTCACCGTGTCGGCAACATCGACCAGCACGCCGTCCTTGCCCGTGAATACTTGAGCAACAAAAAAAGGCTGCGACAGGAAGCGCTCGATCTTGCGGGCGCGCGCAACCGTGATCTTGTCTTCTTCCGACAGCTCGTCCATGCCGAGAATAGCGATAATGTCTTGCAGAGACTTGTATTTCTGCAGGATCTCCTGAACCTGGCGTGCAACCCTATAATGCTCTTCGCCGACGACGCGCGGCTCCAGAATGCGGCTGGTGGAGTCGAGTGGATCGACAGCCGGATAGATGCCTTTTTCCGCGATAGAGCGCGACAGCACGGTCGTTGCGTCCAGGTGGGCGAAGGTCGAGGCAGGGGCGGGGTCCGTCAGGTCGTCGGCCGGAACATAAACGGCCTGCACCGAGGTAATCGAGCCCTTATCCGTCGAGGTGATGCGCTCCTGTAGTTCACCCATATCTGTGCCCAGCGTCGGCTGATAGCCCACGGCGGATGGGATACGGCCGAGCAGTGCGGACACTTCCGAACCGGCTTGCGTGAAGCGGAAGATATTGTCGATGAACAGCAGCACGTCCTGGCCCTGGTCACGGAAATATTCCGCAACGGCAAGACCGGACAGGCCAACGCGGGCTCGCGCTCCGGGCGGCTCGTTCATCTGACCGAAGATCAGCGCGCATTTCGACCCCTGCGAGGAGCCGCCATTGGCCTTCGGGTCCTTGTTCACGTCGGATTCGATCATTTCCCAGTAAAGGTCGTTGCCCTCGCGGGTCCGTTCGCCTACGCCGGCAAAGACCGAATAGCCGCCATGCGCCTTTGCAACGTTATTGATCAGCTCCTGAATCAGAACCGTCTTGCCGACACCGGCGCCGCCGAACAGACCAACCTTACCGCCCTTGGCGTAAGGCGCGAGCAGGTCGATCACCTTGATGCCCGTCACGAGGATTTCAGCTTCCGTGGACTGCTCCACGAAAGATGGGGCAGGGGCATGGATGGGGCGGCTTTCATTGCTCTTGATCGGACCGGCCTCGTCAATCGGCTCGCCAGTCACATTCATGATACGTCCCAGCGTTTCTTCGCCGACCGGCACGGCGATCACGTTGCCGGTATCGATCACTTCCTGGCCGCGCACTAAGCCGTCCGTTCCATCCATGGCGATAGTGCGGACAGTGTTTTCGCCCAGATGTTGCGCCACTTCAAGCACAAGGCGTTTACCGCTGTTCTGCGTTTCCAGCGCATTCAGAATGGCTGGCAGATGCCCGTAGAACTGGTCGTCGACAACAGCGCCCGTTACCTGCCTGACCCGGCCAATCGTCTTTTCTTGTTCCATCGAAACCGTCCTGTCGTCTCTCAATTCGATGCGCGAAAGTCTTCGCCATCATTTCTAATGCATATTTGCGTTTCAAAAAACATCCCGGCGATCACGGCCACTTTTCCAAAGCTTGCGGCGCTATAAAGCCTCGGCGCCAGAGATAATTTCGATCAGCTCCTTGGTAATTATCGCCTGACGCGAGCGGTTATATTGCAGCGTCAGATCGTCGATCATATCGCCGGCATTGCGCGTTGCATTGTCCATCGCGGTCATTTGCGAGGCATAAAAGCCGGCCAAATTCTCTAAAAGCGCCCTGTAAATCTGTGTCGCGATATTGCGCGGCAAGAGATCCTGCAGGATCTCTTCTTCTTCCGGCTCGAATTCGTAATCGGCATGCGGCTCGCTATCGTCCACCTGTTCGGCTTCGGGAAGCCGGGCCGGGATGAGCTGCAATGGCGTCGGTTTCTGCGTCATGATGTTCTGGAATTCAGCGAAGAAGAGAGTGGCGACATCGAATTCGCCCGCCTCGAACATCTTCATGACGCGTTTGGAAATGTCGAGCGCTTCGCCATAGCCGAGTTTTTTGACGCCGCGCAGATCGATCAGGTCGACAATAAGCGTTCCGAAATCGCGGCGTAGCATGTCGGCGCCTTTGCGCCCGACACACAGGATTTTGACGTCCTTGCCTTCTGACCGCAAAGACCGGATTTTCTGGCGGGCAAGGCGTGCGATGCTGGAATTGAATGCGCCTGCGAGACCGCGCTCGGCCGTCATGACGATCAGCAGATGCACCTGGTCCTTGCCTGTGCCGACGAGCAATGGGGACGCGCCTTCGCGTGCGCCGAGCCGGGCGTTCAGGCGGGCCAGGATATCATCCATATGCTCCGCATAGGGCCGGGCCGCGAGTGCCGATTCCTGAGCGCGCCGCAGTTTGGCGGCGGCCACCATCTGCATGGCCTTCGTGATTTTCCGTGTCGCCTTGACCGAGGAGATACGGCTGCGGAGGTCTTTCAGGCTGGGCATCGCAAGCTCGCGGGGTCCTGTGTCATATCAGCTTTCGCGATCCGTTCGCGTCTCAGGCGGCAAAGGTTTTCGAGAATTTATCCAGCGCCTCGCGCAGGGCTTTCTGCGTCTCGTCGCTCAAGGTTTTCTTTTCCCGAATGTCGTCCAGCAGCGCTTGATGGCTGTCATGCATAAAAGCCAGGAAATCTTTTTCAAAGCGCTGAATTTCATTGATGGGAAGCGGGTCCAGATAGCCATTCGTTCCGGCAAAAATAACGACGACCTGCTCCTCGACGCGCAAGGGCGAGAATTGCGGCTGTTTGAGCAGTTCGGTCAACCTGGCGCCACGGGCCAGCAGACGCTGGGTCGTGGCATCAAGATCGGAGCCGAACTGAGCGAAGGCCGCCATTTCGCGATATTGCGCCAGCTCACCCTTCAGCGAGCCTGCAACTTGTTTCATCGCTTTGATCTGGGCGGAGGAACCCACGCGCGACACCGAGATACCGACATTCACAGCCGGGCGCACGCCCTGATAGAAAAGATCGGACTCAAGGAAGATCTGCCCGTCCGTAATGGAGATAACATTGGTTGGAATATAGGCCGAGACGTCATTGGCCTGCGTCTCGATAACGGGAAGCGCGGTCAGCGAGCCGGCACCGTGATCTTCATTGAGCTTTGCGGCACGCTCCAGCAGACGGCTATGCACGTAAAACACATCGCCCGGATAGGCTTCACGTCCCGGCGGACGGCGCAGCAGCAGCGACATCTGGCGATAGGCGGTCGCCTGCTTCGACAGATCGTCATAGATGATGAGGGCGTGCATGCCATTATCGCGGAAATATTCGCCGATGGCGCAACCTGTATAGGGTGCAAGATATTGCAGCGGCGCCGGGTCTGATGCGGTTGCGGCGACCACGGTCGTGTAGTCGAGCGCGCCATTGTCTTCCAGCACCTTCACGAACTGAGCAACAGTGGAACGCTTCTGCCCCACCGCCACATAGACGCAATAAAGCTTCTGGCTTTAGTCTTTGCTTTCATTGACCGATTTCTGGTTCAGAATCGTGTCCAGCGCAACGGCCGTCTTGCCGGTCTGACGGTCGCCAATGATCAGCTCGCGCTGACCGCGGCCGATGGGGATCAGCGCGTCAATGGCTTTCAAACCGGTCTGCATCGGTTCATGCACGGATTTGCGCGGCAGGATGCCGGGCGCCTTGACGTCGACGAGCCGGTTTTCGCTCGACTGAATAGTGCCTCGCCCGTCGATTGGATTGCCTAACCCGTCAACGACGCGGCCCAGCAGCTCCTTGCCGACCGGGACCTCAACAATCGCGCCTGTGCGCTTGACCGTGTCGCCCTCTTTGATCTCGCGGTCTTCGCCGAACACCACGATACCGACGTTGTCAACTTCCAGGTTTAGCGCCATGCCCTTAATTCCGGTCGGAAATTCAACCATTTCCCCGGCCTGGACATTATCGAGACCATAGACGCGGGCGATACCGTCACCAATGGAAAGCACCTGGCCGATTTCGGAAACTTCCGCTTCCTGGCCGAAATTTTTAATCTGGTCTTTGAGAATCGAAGAGATCTCGGAGGGCCGGATTTCCATCAGCCTACCTCTTTCATTGCAATTTTCAGGTTGTTCAGTTTTGTGCGGATTGAATTGTCGAGCATCCGGCTGCCGATTTTGATAATCAGCCCGCCGAGCAGCGATGGATCGACTTGTTGATTAAGCGAAATATCCTGGCCGGTTTTCGCTTTGAGCGTAGCCTTTAATTCCTCCGTCTGCTCATCGGTCAGCGGCACGGCGGAGACGACACCGGCTTCCAGCTCATTACGATGATCGGCAAGCAGTCTACGGAAACCGGTAATCACGTTACGCAAGGTGAAGAGGCGGCGGTTTTTCGCAAGAATACGAAGGAAATTGCTGGTTAGCACAGACAAACCGGCTTTATCGGCTATCGCTGATACGGCGTCTGTTTGTTCGACTGCGGAAAAGAACGGACTGCGGATGAGGCGCGCCAGATCCTCGCTTTCATCGATCAAGGACTGA
>CAZMAC010000237.1:0-5212 GCA_964564085.1 uncultured Hyphomicrobiaceae bacterium | reverse complement strand
CTATCAAAGTCGGTATCCTGCATTCTCTGTCCGGCACGATGGCGATCAGCGAGACCACGCTCAAAGACGTCATGCTGATGCTGATCGAAGAGCAGAACAAAAAAGGCGAACTTTAGGCAAAAAACTTGAAGCAGTGGTCGTCGATCCGGCATTGGATTGGCCGCTCTGGGCTGAAAAAACCGCGCAAGCTGATTTCGCAACAGAAAGTCGATGCGGTGTTCGGTTGCTGGACGTCCGTATCACGAAAATCCGCCCTGCCCGTTTTCAAAGAGCTGAATTCGGTTTGGCAAAGATTCGGGAATTCTTGGCTTAGACCGTCAATGTTAAGCGCATTGGGCTGATAGACCACATTGCAGACCGATCTTAAGCTGCAGGCGATTGTTACCTATATGTGGCACTCGCCTGGATCAAGACGCTTTGCTCAACTCGGAGTGAGATTTGAGCACACGGTCTCCATCGTCCTGTTCGATCATATAAGCCGGTTCGTCATCGCTTGCATTTCTTGTCACTTCGCTTCCTTTGATGGTGCGCGTAACCTGTGACGTAAAACGCTCCGTGATCTTGCCGGTCCCGGTTCCGTTGCCCCAATTCCATTCGACCTTCTCGCCAACATCATAGTGCTTAGCCATAGGTAAAACCGATCCTTTCTCTTAATCTGTCTGAACATCTTCCAGACCGCTTGCCGTCCATGCAGCAACAAGGCACATCAAGCCAAAAAGCAGCAAGACGCCCGCACTGCCAATGATCTCGGCCAGCAAACCGAACGCACCGCCCATCAAGAGCAGCAGGCCAATCGCGGTGTTACTGAGTGCCGTATAGGAAGCGCGTTTGTCTGCCTCCGCCATATCGACGAGATGGGTAGACCGTCCAAGGCGGACGCCCTGATAGGCGATGACCAAAATGAAAAGAATCCCGGCCATCAGATAGGTGTCTTTTGTCAGCGAGGGAATGAAAACACCTATTATACCCGCAAGTGCCGTCGCGACCGCGCCGTTGAGCGCCGCCACAATCAGGACCCAGCGGCTCGACTTGTCGGAGAATTGTCCCCAGACATAGCTGCTTAAGATCGAGGCCAGCGACGAGGCAATCACGAACGGGCCGAGTGCGGCCAGATCGCTTTGTCCCGCCTCGCCGGTAAGCGTCAGAATAAAAGGCGGCGCGAGTGCGGTTGCGATGAGCAACCCGCGTGTGACGATAAAGCGGACGAGCTGAGGATCGCGTCTCAACAGGCCGAGCTGCTCGAATGCCGGACCGATGGCGTTGGCTCCGCCTTCTGTTGCTCCGCGCTCTTCTGCAAGTTGTAAAAAGAAGGCCGAGGCGAACAGCCACATACCGCCCGCAACGATCAGCGCAATACTGATATTGGCGACCGTGAGAGCGACAAGACCGGTGCTGAGAAGAATGCCGAAGATCAATATCGCAGCGGCCGCCAAAGACCCAGCCGTACCCGTCGCCGTTCCGCGGCTCTGTTTCGAGACGGTTTTTCCGAGCACGTCCTTATAGCTGACAGAGCAGACGCTGCGTGCGGTTGCAAAGATCGCAAGCAGTCCGAGGATGGTCCAGCCAGCAGCGGCACCCTGCAATGTCAGCGCGGCAAGCGCCATTCCCAAGACGCTCAACCCTTGAACCGCGCTCCCTGCAGCCCAAGCCCATTTGCGCCTCTGTAGCGACCGGATAGCGGCAGCAGTAAAAAGCTGCGGTATCAGCGCAAGAGATTCGCGAATCGGCACCAGCAGCCCGATCGTAACAGCGGGCGCACCGAGAGCATTCAACAACCAGGCCAGTACGAGTTTCGGGTCGGCCAGACCGTCGCCGGTTTTCGTCGCGGCGAGACTGAAAATATGTGTGAAGAAATTCCCGCCCTGGTGGCGACAGGCGCTCTCGGGAATATCTTTACACAGCCGGCCCTCTTCATCGCCGGTCAACAGCTCGTAAAGCTCACTCGAAATGTCGCGCGCGCGGTTTTCGCTTGCCATGGCTCTTACACGTCCATTTCCTCAACGCGCTGAATATAGGCCCCGACATCGAATTTCTTTTTCAGCCCGCTCGCGGTCATTGTACGGACTTTTCCAAAGATCGGCCGCTCTTTCCAGGGCCGGTCGTGCAGCCCAAAAATCCAGGCAATGTTTGCGTAGGAACTCGGGTCCCGGCCGTCGACAAAATATTTGTTATTCAAATAAAGCGCCGTTTCATAGGCATATCGTGGCGTGTTGCACCATTCCAGAATCTTCTTGCCCCAATACATGCGCATATAATTGTGCATGTAGCCGGTCTTTAGCATCTCCTGCATGGCAGCGTTCCAATAGGGATCGTCCGTCTGCGCAGCTTCGAGCTGCTTGCGGGAATAACGGTCGGGGCGTTCGTCATCTTCATGCTCCTTGAGCGTCTTCTGCGCCCAATCGGGCAAGCATTTAAAGCTGTCATAATCCTCATTGAAATAAACAAAATTAATGGCGAGTTCGCGCCGTACGATCAATTCCTCCAGATAGGCGGCGCGATCATTCTTGGAGCCAGTCTTTGCCGCTCTAATTTTGCGTACGATTTCTACAGGCGAGATCTGGCCGAAATGCAAATAGGGGCTCATCTCCGATGTTTGTGGATCAGCTGGGTTACTGCGCGCATCGTCATAGCCATCGAAATCGGACTTCAGGAATGCCGTCAGCCGGTTGCGGGCTTCGCTCGTGCCACCCCGGAAGCGTTTTGTCCGTTTGACTGTGCGGTCGATGTTCAATTTTTTCAGGATTGCTTCGGGATCGCTCGGATCGAAGTCTCCCTTGACCTTCAGAGGCAAAGACGATTTTTTCGGCTTTACCTGGCGAACATCCTCCAACAAATCCGGCCATAATTTTTCCAGCTTCGGCCGGATGGTCCGTGCTGCATATTCTGCCTTTTCGGAGGCCGTCTCTACGGGCACGACAACATCGCCCTCGACCTGAACGACGCTTTTCCCGGCTTCATCGGCGACGCGCTGGCGCCACTCGCGATGATGGCGCAAATAGCCACGATCACAAACGATCAGCGAGGCTTTCTTGCTAAGCTGAAGAGCGGTGTCGTCAGGCCGGTCTTTATTGACAACAAATTTGATGCCTCGGTCTTTCAGCGCGTCTGCCACCTCAGCGAGCCCTTCCAGCATAAAGGCGAAATGGCGCTCATTCGCTTCCGGATAATCCTCCATAAGACCGAAGCTTACAATAACACCGAGATCGCGGTCATTGGCGCATTTCACTGCATATTCGAGCGCCGGGTTGAAACTGGCGCGCTGTGATTGCTGCATCCAATAAAGAATGTATGTCCCATCCGGGTCAGGCTCGTTATCATTGAGATGGCTGAGGCGGCGCTTATCCATTTGGAGTCCGGTCAAATAGAAAATATATCGTAGCTTGAAGACAACGCGACGTCGGAAAGAGCGAAAGACGAAGCAACAGATGGCTGCATAGCGTTAAAAATCCGTCCATTGTAGACAGATGCGTCGATTTGCTCGGGTGAGAAATGGAACGCAGGCGCACAACCTGTGTTCCCGTGCTGATTGCACAATCAAAGAAACCATCCTTAGCCAATGGTAATCATGATTTAGGAGAAAGCATGGGAGATAATTTGACCAAAGCGCGACAGCGTATGAAGCACGCAGCTGACTATATCGATGTCCATGTCGAGGTTGTTAACCGTCTTTGTTATCCCATGGAAACCCTCGCCGTTAGTATTCCGTTGCGGCGCGATGACGGTTCACTGAGCCAGTTCAAGGCTTGGCGCTGCCGCTATAATGATCTGCTTGGCCCGACAAAGGGCGGCATTCGTTATCATGAGAGCGTCAGTGCTGACGAGGTCCAGACGCTCGCTTTTTGGATGACTATGAAATGCGCAGTCATGGATTTGCCGTTCGGCGGCGCGAAAGGCGGAATTCAGGTCGACAGTACGAAACTATCGACGATGGAAAAAGAGCGACTAAGTCGTTCCTGGGTCAAAGCTTTCAAAAATCTGATCGGTCCCGATCGAGATATTCCTGCGCCGGACATGTATACGAACGGGATGGTGATTGCCTGGATGGCGGATGAATATTCCCATATGGTCAATCATCACGTCCCCGCTGTGATCACGGGAAAACCCGAAGCTCTTGGCGGATCGAAAGGACGCTCGACCGCAACGGGGGATGGCGGTTTCGCGGTACTGGATGAATTGCGGGGAAGTCTCGGTCTGCAGCACGATCAGCCCGCTATTGTTATTCAGGGTTTCGGCAATGCCGGTTCCGTCTTTGCACGGAACGCTGCCCAAAACGGCTATCGCGTTGTCGGCGTTTCCGACTCAAAAGGCGCAATCTTTTGCGAGGACGGCCTGGATGTCGATGCGGTTGCACGTCACAAATCGGAAAGCGGAACTGTCGCAGGTTTTGGCAAAGACAATGGCGTTGAAAAGCTTTCCAACGAAGAGATCTTGGCTCTGGACTGCGACATATTGGTTCCGGCGGCCATGCCCGATCAAATCACGTCGGAAAATGCCGGCAATGTCTCTGCAAAAGTCATATTAGAGCTGGCTAACGGTCCGGTTGGCGTCGACGCAGACGAGAAACTCCGTGAGAAGAATATTGACGTCATTCCGGATATTCTCGCTAATGCCGGCGGCGTGACCGTCTCGCATATGGAATGGGTGCAAAACCGCCTCGGCGAAAGCTGGGAGGCAGATCGCGTCGCAAAACGACTTGACGGGAAAATGCGCAAAGCCGCTCGCCAGGTTGGCGAAATACGATCCGAGAAAGAAGTGGATTTCAAAACCGCCGCATATATCATCGCACTTAAACGTTTATGCGAGGCAGGAACAGCGCGCGGCACGTCAGATACGTTCGCCACTCGCTAAAGAGGCAAGAGATGAGAGGAGGCAAACACACTCGGCACACCTCCTCTCACCTCCATAAGACTATTCTTCAAGCGACTTTTCCGCTTTTTCGTCGACCAGTTTGCGCTCCGCTGTCTTGCGCTCGGAAAACCTCTCACCAAAAGTAACGGCTTCTTTTTCGGAAAAAACCTTGCGGCCCTTTTCGAAAATGTCGTTTTCCTCTTCCTCCATATGATGCTCGTAATCGTGCCTTAGCTGGCCGAAGCGCTGAAGCCATCCAGGACTTGAAAAATCCTTAGTCTGTAATTCTTCCATCAGATCGTCCAGCTCTTTATGCTCGGCGACGCTGTGACGCGCATCGTCCTGACCTTTTGGATCTTCCATT
>CAZMAC010000236.1:0-5219 GCA_964564085.1 uncultured Hyphomicrobiaceae bacterium | reverse complement strand
AAGAGGTTCGGTTTATCGCGATACGACTGGAATTGCCGCCTGTCACACCTTCTGAGTCTGGTAGCGTCTGAGCCAAAGCGGTTGAAGTGAGCAATCCACTAAAAATACCAGCCAAAATAAATCTATAGCGCATGACATCCCTCATTTGGGTGATGTGATTAAAACGAAAAGTATGATTGGCTGATTAAACCATCTACAAACCCAGCACAACCTTAAAGTTAAATTTGCTACCAAAGATTGAAATTTCGTGACATAAGCGTAAGAATGCAAAATGGGAAATTATGAATAGCCGGATCGAAAAATTTTCTGGTTTAGACCGAACCCGTTTCTAAAGCCGGGCGTGTTTATGCCGGTATAGTGGAAGTTTCATATGCAGATTCATGCTGATACGAATGAGACGCAGAAAGAGTTAAATCAGGCTGACTCTAAGTTCTGAAACTCTGGCCAATGCAAAGCTAATCCGTCGAATGATCGATTTGCACAGCCATATTTTGCCGGGTCTTGACGATGGCGCAAGCGATCTCGGCACAGCGTTGGAGATGGCACGCCTTTGCGTTGATCAAGGCGTTGAATGCCTTGCATGCACGCCGCACATTCTGCCGGGACTATATCAAAATTCAGGTCCAAAGATTCGTATTGCGACGAATGAATTCCAGCAGCATCTCGACGCGGCCAGTATTCCGCTTCGCTTAGTTTCCGGGGCCGACAATCATATCATCCCGAATTTTGTGGATAAGCTTCGGCAGGGCCATCTGCTCACGCTTGCCGATACTCGATATGTCTTAGTTGAACCGCCACATCATGTTGCGCCTCCTCAGCTTGAGAAGTTGTTTTTTGATATTCTAGCCGCCGGCTACGTTCCGATATTAACGCACCCTGAGCGCTTGACATGGATCGAAGCAAACTATGCAAAAATTCAACGATTGCAAGAACGTGGCGTGTGGATGCAGGTCACGTCTGGCTCCCTTCTTGGACGTTTTGGAAAGCGGGCACGATATTGGGCTGAGCGGATGATTTCGGAGGGACTTGTCCACATCTTAGCAACAGATGCGCATGATACGAAAAAGCGTCCGCCGGATCTATTGAAAGGGCTCGCAGTCGCGGCAAGGCTTATAGGCGTGCACGAAGCCGAGGATTTGGTTGAAAAACACCCTAAGATTGTTTTATTTAATAAATCACTTAAAAGTTGTACTTTATCTCAGGAACGAGACGGTGGTGACCGTCTTCGGGGGTCTCAAAATTATGTTCAAATGCATACTGTTAGTAGGCGTCGCAATTTTGTTAGCCGGCTGCGCCAAATCTTCGCTTGATCCGCTCGCAGATTCATCGTCGGACGAGTCGTTTCAGACTAGTGTGACGGCGTCGGCGAATCCAACAAGTGCTGACGCTTCGTTACGCCCTCGTGTCTTGTCACGGACATCTACGTCTGCTTCGGGGGCAGGGGGTGATGCCGAAATAACGAGCGCGGTGCAGTCATCAGCAGCCGCCATATCCGCCGTCGGAACCCCTGGAAGCTCGGCTTACAAGATTGGTCCCCAAGACGTTGTTGAGGTTTCTGTATTTAAAGTTCCAGAACTGTCTAAATCTGTCCAGGTTTCCGAAGCGGGAACAATCAATTTACCTCTTGTCGGCGAGATAGCTGTCGCTGGCAGGACAGCCCGGGAGGTTGAAAAAAATCTGACAAAGTTGTTGGGTGCAAAATATCTTCAAAAACCGCAGGTTACTGTATTCATTAAAGAATATAATAGTCAGCGCATTACTGTAGAAGGCGCTGTGAAAAGACCAGGCGTGTTCCCGATCCAGGGCAGGATGTCGTTGCTTCAGGCCGTCGCAATGGCACAAGGTCTTCAAGATATATCAGATAATACGGTGCTGATCTTCAGAGCCTCCAATGGTGACCGCAAAGCCGCTCGTTTTGATATTTCAGATATTCGTACCGGGGATGCAGAAGACCCATTATTGATGGCCGGCGACGTCATTGTTGCGGGCAAATCCGCGTTTAAGGAAAGCTTCAATGGCATCCTGAAAGCTCTACCAATTTCCGGCCTGTTTGCACTTCTCTGAAATTCTTCAGAGTACCGAGCTAGAAGAAACTTCCAGGCGAAAGAGAATGCAGGACAGACCAAACGAAGCTGATGACTCTGCGTTGGCAGGTCAAAAAACGCTTGCAACAATTAAGCCCGCCGTCGCGAAAGCCGTATCTCAGGATCAATACGGTCCTCATGACTACGCGTCGCCTGCGCCTGATGAGGAGGAAGATCTTGCACTTACACTGCAACGCTATATCCATATTTTCCTCAAGCAGAAGTGGCTGATCGTTGGGGTGACGCTCTTTGCGACGGTTATCGGCGCTTTATACGCCTTTACAAAGACCCCTCTATACACATCGACAGTAAAGATCCAAATTGACCGCGAAGCGATCAAAGTCGTTGATGGTGATGCCAATGCGATGACGGGTGGAGGCGGTAGCGCGGACTTTCAAAGGACCCATTACGAGCTTCTAAAGAGCCGCGCCATAGCTGAGCGTGTCGTGTCGTCTCTTCAGCTATACGACGATCTCGATTTTCTAAAACCAAGGAATATATCTTTAATTGGACTAATAATCGGTGGATTGAGATCAGGCCATGATCTAAACGATATACCGATAGCTGAAAGGACGTCGGCAGCAATTGGAATTGTATCCTCTAATATCAGCGTGCGCCCAATATCTGGGTCTCGTCTTGTCAATTTGAGCTTTATGGATCCAAATCCACGACGTGCTGAGCGCATCGCTAATGCGTATGCTGATGCTTATGTCTCCTCTAATCTTGATAAACGCTTCGAAGCGAATTCTTACGCAAAGATCTTTCTAGAGGACCAGATTAAACAGTTGAAGCTGCGTTTGCAGGCATCAGAACAAGCCCTCTTGGAGTTTGCCGAGCAGGAACAGATTGTTCAAGCAACAGATAGAGCATCGATTGCGGAAAATAATTTAGCGGCTGCCAACGCCGCTCTCGGGCAGCTCATCTCAGAGCGGATTAAGAATGAGCAATCCTGGCGTCAAGTTGAGAAGGCAAGAGAAATCGATTTGCCGCAGTTGCTAAACAATAGTGTTATCGACAGCCTTCGCGGGCAGATTAAAGACCTCAAAAGAGAGTACAAAGAGAAACTCGAGACATTCAAGCCCAGCTACCCGGCGATGGTCGAGATCTCGAACAAGATTCGTGAGGTCGAGCGCCAGCTTGAGTCTGAAGTATCGACCGTAAAGGCGTCGCTTAAAGCCGCATATATTTCCTCGCTCAATCAAGAAAAGGAGATGAAAACGAGGATCAACGAACTTCGTGCCGAGGTTCTAGATTTACAAAAAAAGGGTATTCGTCACAACATCTTAAGGCGCGAAGTTGAGACGAACAGAGGCCTCTACAACAGCTTGCTACAGCGATACAAAGAGGTCGATATCGCAAGCGGCGTCGGAACAAATAATATCTTTATTGTGGATCGCGCCTTAGTGCCTGGTGCGCCTTCCGAACCACGCATAATGCGTATTCTCATTCTTTCTTTCATGCTCGGTCTGGGCGGCGCGCTTGGGCTTGCCTACTTCATAGAGCTATTAGACGATTATATCCGATCGCCCGAGGACATTGAAGAGGTATCTGGTCTCCCAACGCTTGGGATCATACCGTTGGTTCAATCGGAAAACGACTTTGTCGTGGCGTCTAAAGATCCGCGGTCGAATGTTTCTGAGGCTTATCGATCACTGGCGACAGCGTTACAGTTTTCCACTGAGTCAGGCTTGCCACGCTCTATTGTCGTAACAAGCGCATCCGCCGGAGAGGGGAAATCCAGCACAGCTCTGGCAATTGCGAGGCATTTTGCAGCAACTGGGCTGAATGTCCTTCTGGTCGATGCAGACCTGCGCCGACCGTCGTTACATTTTAAACTCGATAAAGATGGTTCACTAGGCCTAAGCAACTATCTGACTGGCTCAGCAGCGCCGCCAGATCTTGTTCAACGAACCGACCTTGACACGCTAAAATTTATTGCATCGGGGCCGGTTCCTCCTAATGCGGGCGAATTGCTTGGAGGGACACGGATCTTTTCGTTGATATCCGTCGGCCTTGAGCTATTTGACCTTATTATCGTCGACTCACCGCCCATGCTAGGAATCGCCGACGCGCAGCTACTATCAAGCGCTGCAGCCGCGACAGTATTTGTTGTGAGCGCCGGACAAAGCCGCAAAGGCTCCGTTCAATCGGCCCTCAAGCGTTTGCAACTGTCTCGTATCACACCCATCGGTATTGTCTTAACGAAGTTTGATCTTAAGGCAGCCGGTTACGGATATGGCTATGGATATAGCTCCTATGAATATTCATATGGAGCATCATCAAATGAAATCGATTCGGTGCCGGAAAAACCTAAGATTGCTGCCTACGGAGTAACCTGAGAATGCGACCGCCGGCAGCTCTCGAAGTTGCCTTGAGACTAATCGACCGGCCAGCATCGGTACGGTGGGCGAGGCGCATGCCTTTACCATCCGGGATCTTGCTTCTACTGGAGCTTGCAGCAGGCGATGTAAAAGCCCTTCACTCAGCACAAAGAATGACGAGGCAATCTGAAACAACTTTGCAAACGGCAGCAGGCTTTTTTATTGAGCAGGTGCTGTTTACCGAAACTGCTGATAGTTACCGGATTCTTGGTTGCTCCCGCACGGCTTCCAGACGTGAGTTGCGCCGACATATGGCGCTCTTGGTTAAATGGCTGCATCCCGATCGTACGGATGAATGCGCTCGCGGGCTAAGTCGCATGCAGCAAAGCATATTTGTTCAGCGCGTTACAGCTGCATGGGAAAATTTGAAACATGAGGATAGAAGAGCTGCTTATGATCGGACATTACCGGACAAATCCGACGGTTTAGTGCGTTGGCGCAGATCGCACTCTCGGATATGGACGACGCTTGACAGAGCTCAAACATATCGGGCACGCAACGCTCTCACCAAAGAGTGCCCGCAGCGTATCGTTATTTATCCGATTCAACACGACACTCTTTTGAGTCGGTTTCTTCATTATCTCTGCAGATATCCATGAGCCAGAAGCATTTTTATCGAGACCGAGTACCCGGCAAACGACGCTCGTCACTTATTCAGTATATTCTGTATGCACTGTTTCTTGTCGTTGTCGTGGGCGTTCTTCTTTGGCTTGTCCTTACAACAACACTGCCTTACGCGTTGGCGGAAAAAGAC
>CAZMAC010000235.1:0-5235 GCA_964564085.1 uncultured Hyphomicrobiaceae bacterium | reverse complement strand
TTTAGCCTCAGTACGAAAAACTGGCTGATTTTCAAATATGTCATCTGAGAGATAGCAGCCTGTCATCGTCAAGGCGGGCGGCCGGCGGCAGGGGCGTCTTTGCATCTGCTCGACTATTGTCCGCGCCTAACCGAATGAATGGGCGAGCCCAGGGGCCTTTGATGGACAGATTTGTCTCAGGCAGTTCATCGCCGGTGACGTCGTCATTTGCGCCGGCTCCCGCATAATCGCCAGCACGCATTACCTTTAGCTGCCAATTCAAAGTCTTGGTATCGAGATCGACTGCCCCAGCCCCGTGAATGACAGCCTCTGAACCCGTCATTGCCAAATCGGACCAATGCAGACGGTCATCTTCCAGCGATAATCTGAAATTTAGCTTGGCAAAAGGCCACCAGGACAGGACATCTGCATTCCATCCGTTCTTACCCTCCTCCGAGGCCGTTTGAGCAAGCTGCAAAGGATCAAGCCGCATTTGGCCGCCATTGAGGAATTCGATGCGTGCCTTTGCCTTCGCGCTTCTTATGAGTTGATCTGCTGTCCAGCCTTCAGCTTGGGCACTGATATTGGCATCGGCTTGCCCCGTGAGCCATTCTTCCGCGGAAACAAGGGCTGCCATCCGACCGGCATCAATTTTTTCAGCCGTGAGCCGGGCCTCAAGACGCGGTGGGCTTACACGGAGATCCGCTTCGGCATGTCCCAGAACAGCGCCGGCGAAAAGACCCAGCTGGGCAATTTCCGCTGATATGACGCCTTCCCTCCCGGTGAGCGTAAAGGCAGCCTTTCCCATCTCAAACTCGCCCCAGCGGATTTGATTTGCTGAGATACGCAAATCGAGATGACCGGCTGTAAAGAATCGGGCAAGCGGACTTTGCGCTGCGTTCACGCTCGACCTAAAATCGGGTGCATTTGCCCAAACGCTCGCCAAATCGAGGCCATCGAACGCAAGTGCGCCCTCGACGCGCTGTGTCTCGCCCATATGCACGAGCCTCAGATCGCCGGAGGCGTCTTGCTGCGCAACCGTAAAAACTCCGGACTGCAACTGGATTTGGTTCTGTGACAGATCCAATGATGCGGAAACTTGAAGAGCTTGCGGGCTGGCAAATTCGGGCTGCCAGCCAAGCCAGGTTGAAAGCTGCGCCGCGTTCGGCGTGCTCGCGCTAAGCTGGCCGCTTGCGCGCCAATTGGCTTGCGGCGTCATTTCGCCATTAAAGCTGCCGGTCAACAGACGGCTGTCGGCGTCGATGCGCAAAGGTACGGACGGAGAAAGGCCGGGCTTGGAAACGGCATTTGTAACAATATCGAGGTTAAGAGTTTCGCCCCCCCATTCGAGCCGGCTGTTAAGGCGGACCCGCCCGTCAGATTGACGCACCTCCATAAGCAGACTCTGCAAATTCGCTCTTTCCGGCTCCCCGTCCAATCCGTCTTCAATTTCGATCTGGCCGTTTGTCATAAGAAAGATCGCGAAAGGCGTTTGATGTGCCGCCCCTAAAGCCGCGTGAAGTGCATCTGCCACTTGCTCTTTATCCATGGCACGAAGCGATAAAGACGCATCGTTGATCTTGATTTTGTCGAAATCCAAATTTCCAGAGAGCAGGTCAACCCACGAAATACGCGCCACGATTTCATCGGCTCTCAGAGATTTGAGCGCAGGGAGACCTCGAAACCCTGCAAATTCAACGTCTTCCGTGTTCAGTGACAGCGAGAAAAAACTCTCAATGGCAACGTCGCCTTTGAGTTCAACATCGGCTCCCGCCCAGCTCTTGAGCTCCTCGATAAAACGCTTTTTAACCGGTTCTGCATTGATCAAGGAAGGCAGAAAGGCCGCAAAAACCACCGGAGGGATGAGAAACCCTATGAGTGCAAGCGCAAAACCGTAAAACGGGACTTTCAATCTCATACCAGCTCAATCATGATTGAGGAGAATCGCATTGAATTCAAACGGCCTTGAAAGAAGCGAGCATGTTTGAGCGGGAGCCTAAAACTCTCTGGACCGGCCCCGCTACGCATAAGCGCCAAGGTTTTGGGAAACAAGAGATGATTGACGAAACACCATTATGGACTCCGGCAAAAGACAGGATTGCAGCAAGCAATCTCACAAGTTTCATGCGTTATCTTTCCCGTCATTATGGGGCATATATTACGGACCGCTGTGACCTTCATGCCCTATCGATACGGGCCCCGGAAATGTTCTGGCCTGCGCTGTGGGATTTCTTCGGCATAATCGGGGATAAGGGCAAGCCGCCTTTCATTGCGAACTACGACAAAATCGAAGACACTCAATTTTTCCCGAACGCCCGGCTGAATTACGCTGAGAACTTGCTGGCGCGGCCCAATCGAAACGCCGCGATCGTTTTTTGGAGCGAAGATAAGATCAGACGCAGCGTAAGCTGGGAAGAACTGCAAGGGCTTGTCTCGCGTTTTCAGCAATATTTGATGGCCCAAGGTATTCGCGCCGGCGACCGGGTCACTGCGATGTTGCCTAACATGCCGGAGGCATTGGCCGCAATGCTTGCCGTGACATCGCTTGGCGCAATTTGGTCATCCTGCTCGCCCGATTTCGGCGTGCAGGGCGCTCTCGACCGCTTCGGCCAGATCGAGCCAAAGCTCTTCATTGCCTGCGACGGCTATTATTATAATGGCAAGACGATCCGCATCGCGGAAAAAGTCAGAGACATTGCGGCCGGGCTTCCCGGTGAACCGCCTGTCGTCATCGTGTCTCTTTTAGGCGAAGCCAACGACGCCGCAGCAACGGTCGGCAATGCCACTTGCTTTCTGGCCGCCCTTGCACCCTATGACCATCGCCCCATCCATTATGAGCGCGTTCCGTTCGATCATCCGGTTTTTATCATTTTTTCTTCGGGCACGACAGGCGTTCCGAAATGCATCATCCATTCGACGGGCGGCGCGCTCATCCAGCATTTGAAGGAACATCAGCTCCATTGCGATCTCAAGCCCGGCGACAAGCTGTTTTATTTCACTACGCTGTGCTTGATGTTGTGGAACTGGCTGGTGACAGGCCTGGCAAGTGGGGCAACGCTCCTGCTTTATGACGGCTCACCATTCTATCCGGATGGAAATATTCTTTTCGACTATGCCGATGCGGAAAACATGGCCGTCCTTGGCACCTCGGCAAAATATATCGATGCCGTGAAGAAGGCGGGTCTTGTACCCCGCAATACCCACAAGCTGGACAGCCTTCGCATGCTGACATCCACCGGCTCACCTCTTGTCCCTGAAGGATTTGATTTCGTCTATCAGGACATAAAAAGCGATCTGCATCTCGCCTCAATTTCCGGCGGCACCGATATTTGCGCCTGCTTTGTCGGCCCCGACCCTCACGCACCGGTCTGGCGCGGCGAAATCCAGGCCCCAATGCTGGCCATGGCCGTGGAAATCTTCACCCCCGAAGGCAAGCCGCTCGATCACGGCAAGGGGGAGCTGGTCTGCACGAAACCTTTTCCGTCCATGCCGGTCGGGTTCTGGAACGACCCTGACGGCAGCAAATATCACGATGCCTATTTCGCCCGTTACGAAAATATCTGGCATCACGGCGATTTCGCCGAATGGACGGCGCATGGCGGCCTCGTCATTCATGGCCGGTCCGATGCGACACTCAATCCGGGCGGTGTGCGGATTGGGACAGCCGAAATCTACCGGCAGGTCGAAAAGCTTGAAGAAGTCCGCGAGTCGATCGTCGTCGGCCAGGATTGGGAGAATGACGTTCGCGTCGTTCTCTTTGTGGTCTTGCGGGAAGGCCAAAAACTCGGTGAGGAATTGATCAACACGATCAGGCAACAGATCCGTGCCGGGGCCACGCCGCGCCATGTCCCGGCAAAAATTATACAGGTGCCCGATATTCCGCGAACGAAATCGGGAAAGATTACCGAGATTGCCGTGCGTGATCTGGTTCATGGGCGGGAGGTCGCGAATAAGGAAGCGCTCGCCAATCCGGAGGCGCTCGACTTTTACCGCGAACTGCCGGAGCTGCGAGCCTGAATGATGACAATCGATCCCATCCAGCTCACCCGTGAGCTTATCCGCTTCGAGACCATCAATCCGCCTGGAAATGAAACGCCTTGTGCTGAATATATTGGCGCGATCCTCGAACAGGCCGGATTTGAGATCTCTTATTATCCGATGGACGAAAATCGCGCCAATCTGATCGCGCGCATCGGCGGCAGTGAATTGAAAAAGCCACTTTGCCTGTCCGGCCATACCGATGTCGTGCCGCTCGGGGCCGTGCCGTGGAGTGTGTCGCCATTTGCCGCTGAGATGGCTGACGGGAAAATTTACGGACGCGGATCGACCGACATGAAAAGCGGCGATGCAGCCCTGATTTCCGCCGCCGTAGAATTGGCTCCGCGCCTCGAAGGAACGGCGGGCCTTGTCTTCGTGATCACTGCGGGCGAAGAACGCGGCTGTATGGGCGCCAATTTTCTCGCCGGGCTGGATGGCGTGCTTGGCGAGGCCGGGGCGCTTGTCGTTGCCGAACCGACCGCCAACCGCCCCCTCAACGGACATAAAGGCGTACTCTGGGTCGAAGGCCGGGCCACAGGTGTGACCGCGCATGGCTCCATGCCCGAGCAGGGTGAAAACGCCGTCTATAAGGCGGCGCGCGTGATCGGCAAGCTGGAACAGCTGAGGCTGGAGAAAGGCCGCGAACTGAAAGTCAGTTTGCCGACCTTGAATGTCGGCTGGTTTCATGGCGGCATGAATATCAACTCGATTCCCGATGAGGCAAAATTCGGCCTGGATATCCGTATCGTGCCCGGATTGACGGATAAGGATGTACTAGCGACGCTCGCCGAGCTGGGCGGCGCCGATGTGAGCTTTGAACAACTCGGTTATTCGGAGGCTGTTTATACCGAGCCATCCGATCCGTGGTATGCTGAGGTTTGCAATATCATGGCGGAGATCACCGGCGAGCGGCACGAA
This sequence comes from uncultured Hyphomicrobiaceae bacterium, assembly GCA_964564085.1. Taxonomy (GTDB): domain Bacteria; phylum Pseudomonadota; class Alphaproteobacteria; order Rhizobiales; family Rhodomicrobiaceae; genus JAHQVI01. The sequence goes on along the minus strand of CAZMAC010000235.1, from coordinate 300 downwards.
CCGGCGATTGCCAGCTATTTCTCCGATGCCGCTGCTTTAACCAAAGCCTATGGCGTCATACCCGCGATTATCCTCGGCCCCGGCGAACCGGATATGGCGCATCAGACCGATGAATTTTGCTATGTCCACCGCATCGAGGAAGCACGCGCCGCCTATGTCGAAATCATTCGGCGCTGGTGTTCGGTCTGAAAAGAGAAAAACACCGCCGGTCATCAAGGCGCGGCGGTGTTTCTATGTCAGACAAGACACGAAATGGCTGCTGAGCCATGCCGCTCTCGTCTTCGCTTTCTTATAATCCCG
>CAZMAC010000234.1:0-5282 GCA_964564085.1 uncultured Hyphomicrobiaceae bacterium | reverse complement strand
CAAAGAAGCGGGCCACCTTGTTGTCATAGACCGCATCAAGGATCTGGCTGTCACGGCACATGGCGACCGCTATTCGCCGCAATTTATCGAGAACAAACTGAAATTTTCACCCTTTGTCGCCGAAACCGTCATCCTTGGGGCAGACCGGGATTATCTTGCCGCCATGATCTGTATCCGGTTCTCCATCGTCTCGAAATGGGCGGAAAAAAACCGTATCGCCTTTACGACTTATAGCGATTTATCCGCGCGTCCGGAGGTCTATGAATTACTCCGCAAAGAGGTCGAAACGGTGAACGCATCGCTGCCGCCCGCGCAGAAAATCACGAAATTCATTTTGCTTTACAAGGAGCTTGACGCCGATGATGGCGAACTGACCCGGACACGAAAGGTTCGTCGTGGTGTAATCGGTGAAAAATATGGCGGCATAATCGATGCGATCTATTCCGGGAACAGCTCTATCGACATCGATACCGTCATTCACTTTCAAGATGGCACAACCCAACGCATTCAGACGAAACTGCCCGTTGCCGAACTCGATGTCTCCGACTCTGAAGCTGAACCAGCGAAAGCGGCTTGATCCGACATGGATAGTTTTCTTCTCCAGCTCATCATCAACGGTCTGATCGTCGGCGCCCTTTACGGCGTCGTCGCGATGTCATTCGTTTTGATCTATAAGGCAAGCCAGGTCGTTAATTTTGCACAAGGAGAGTTTCTGCTCATCGGCGCCTGGGTGTGCTGGTGGTTCATCACCTCGCATCAGATACCGTTCGTCTGGGCGATGCCCCTGACTTTCGTATTTATGGCAATCTTTGGCATCCTTCTGCAAATCGTTGTCCTAAGGCCATTAATCGGTGAGCCGATTATTTCTGTCATCATGGTCACGATCGGCCTATCGATCATTTTCCAGGCCTTGATGAAATGGATGTTCGGCGTTTTTGCTCAGCCGTTCCCGCCGGTTTTTGAAACACAGCAGCTTGATATTGGCGGTGTACAAATTCAAACGATCTATTTGATCAGCCTCGCCATCTCGCTGTTCCTGATGGCGACATGCGCCGTCTTCTTCAAATATTCGAAATACGGCCTTGCCATGCGCGCAACGGCTTTCGATCAGCAGGTTGCACAATCTTTGGGGATCTCGGTCAGGAATGTCTTCGCCATGGCTTGGGCAATATCGGCTGTAGTATCCTCCGTCGCTGGCGTGGTGGTTGGCATCGTCAACGGCGTTTCATCAGCGCTTTCCTTTTACGGCATTAAGGTTTTTCCAGCCGTTATTCTCGGCGGCCTGGATAGCATCGCAGGAGCTGTGCTCGGCGGCTTGATCATCGGGCTTCTTGAAAATGTCGCGCAATATGTCGATGCCAAATATCTCAATTGGGGCAATCTCTATGAAATCGCGCCATTCTACGTGCTAATCATTATTTTGATGATCAAGCCCTATGGGCTGTTCGGTACCAAAGATATTGAGCGGGTCTAGTGTGATGATCCAGAAGTTCGTCACATTTTGCAGCAGGTCCAGAACGAACTTCTGGATTCTCAAATCACACTAGGAGACTCAAAGTGCTAGTGTCCCTTAAGATTCCGAAGTTCGCTACGGAGCGTCCTGCAAGTATGGGGCGAACTTCGGAATCGGGACACTAGATCATGGCTATGCAAAGTCTCATACCCGCCGGTGAGTTCAAGACCAGCTATGCGGAAGATACAACGATCTTTCCGACTGTCACGAGCTGGAATGTCCTCATTCTGTCAATCGCGCTGCTCTGCTTTGCCCCGCTCATTTTCGACCGATATGTTCTGAGCCTTCTGATCCAGATTGGCTATCTCGGCATTGCCGCGCTCGGGCTTAATATTCTCGTTGGTTTCACAGGACAAATCTCGATTGGCCATGCCGCCTTTTTCGGCTTCGGCGCCTTCGCCTCGGCCTATGTCAATAACAATTACGGCATTCCAGTTTTTTTCTCGATCCCGATTGCCGGCTTGATGACGACGGCGGTCGGCCTTATCTTCGGACTGCCTGCTGCACGCCTTAAGGGGCTTTATCTCGCGATCGCAACGTTGGCCGCTCAATATATCCTTCAGGACTTCTTTGCCCGTGCCGACTGGTTTACCGGCGGCGTGGCCGGGAGCATCGCCAATTCGTTCTCAATTTTCGGTTTCGCTTTTGACACTGACGCGCGCTATTTCTATGTGGTACTTGCTTATGTGATTGTCTGCTACATCCTCGGCACCAATCTGATGCGCTCACGTGACGGTCGTGCTCTTATTGCCGTTCGCGACCATTACCTTTCTGCTGAGATGATGGGGATCAACCTGACGAAATACCGGACACTGTCTTTCGGTATTTCGTCTTTTTACGCCGGGATCGGCGGCGCGCTTTACGCTCATTACTTACAATTCGTCTCGATCGAAGGATTCACGATCCTGTTCTCGATCCAGTTTCTCGGCATGATCATCATCGGCGGTCTCGGGTCAATCATGGGTGCACTGATGGGAACAGCCTTCATGGTCGTTTTGCCGGAGGCGATGGAATGGCTCACATCAAGTCTTTCTGGAAGCGCGGTCGATCAGGCGCTCGGGCTTCGCAACAATATTTCCTATTTGCGCGAAATGGCAATTGGAGCGGTGATCGTATTGTTTCTGATTTTTGAACCCGACGGCCTTGCCCATCGCTGGAAGCAGATAAAAGCTTATTGGAAGCTTTATCCTTTCTCCCATTGAGAAAGCATAATGATTTTGCATAAAATCGCAGTTCGACAACAAAGCACAAGCAAATGGAGGAAATCGGAATGATAAAATTATTTGGTAAGCCCGCCTTGGCAATGCTGACTTCGGCGTGTCTGGCTCTGCCCGCTTTCGCGGACGACATTCCAGTTGGCCATCTTAAGGATACTAGCGGGCCGACATCAGAGGTTGGCACGCCCTACGGTCAGGGCATTGAAGATGCCGTCGCCTATGCAAATGGAAAAAACGGCGTAAGCGGCAACAAGATCGCGCTCGATTCCGTCGATTACGGCTATCAAGTCCCGCGTGCGGTTGCTCAATACAAAAAATGGTCCAGCTCGCCCAAAGTTCCTGCTATTCAGGGTTGGGGGACTGCTGATACCGAAGCCCTGATCGGCTTTGTTGCCAAAGACGGAATTCCCTACTTCTCAGCGTCCTACTCCGCCGCTTTGACCGACCCGACAGGCAAGAGTGGTAAAACCAAGGCTGCGCCTTATAACTTTTTTTACGGTCCCAGCTATTCAGACGGCTTACGTGCGCTTCTGACTTGGGCAGCGGAGGATTGGAAAGCAAAAGGCGGCTCCGGTGCGCCGAAATATGTGCATATGGGCGCAAATCACCCCTACCCGAATTCCCCGAAAGAAGCGGGCGAGGCCATGGCGAAGGAGCTTGGCTTTGAGGTTGTTCCAGCTGTTCAATACGCAATGACGCCGGGTGACTATACGGCGCAATGCCTCACGATTAAGGAAGCCGGCGCCAATTACGCTTTTCTTGCCAACACATCCGGCTCGAATATTTCGGTTCTGAAGGCTTGCGAGACCGCAGGTGTGGACGTTCAATTTATGGCCAATGTCTGGGGCATGGACGAAAACGCTGCAAAAGCCGCCGCCACGGGAGCTGACGGGGTGGTATTCCCGGTTCGAACCGGCATCACCTGGGGCGGCGATGCGCCTGGCATGGAGACATTGAAAGAAATTTCTGCGCAATCAGGCGATGCAAATACTTACCGGCCAGTCCATTATCTCTCCGGTGTCTGTTCGACGATGTACATGGTCGAAGCCATGCAATGGGCCGCTGAAAATGGCGGCGTCAACGGCGCGAATGTCCAAAAAGGCATGCATCAGAAGAAAGACTGGGTGCCTGCTGGCATGGAAGGCGTTTGCCTGCCCTCGACCTGGACTGAAGACGATCATCGCGGACTGATGAATGTCAGCATTTACCGCATGAGTGTGAGCGGCTCGACTGAGGCGGATGTTGCTGAGCTTGTTAAAGACGGTACGATCAAGATGGAAAATATCAAGACCGTTGAGCTTGAGCGCACGGACGATAAACTCGGCTGGTAAACTTAGAAAGGGCTGTCTGCATCAAGCGCGGACAGCCCAGATTGTTTTGGAGATCCGCCATGCAGCTTCAGGCTGCGTCTTCAACGCCAAACAAAGATCACGCGACCTCCGCTCTTCTTGATGTCCGCAATATCGAGGTCGTTTACGACGAAGTTATCCTGGTTCTGCGTGGGCTGAGCCTTTCTGTTCCCAAAGGCGCAATTGTCGCTTTACTTGGAGCCAATGGCGCGGGCAAATCGACGACGCTCAAAGCGATTTCCGGCCTTTTGAAAACCGAAAATGGCGAAGTGACGCGCGGTGAGATCCTGTTTGGCGGCAACCGCATTGATGGCGTTGATCCAGACAGGATCGTCCGGCAAGGTATCTTTCAGGTGATGGAAGGCAGGCGTATCATCGCTGACATGACAGCGCTGGAAAATTTGCGTCTGGGTGCATTTACGCGCAATGACAAAGAGATCACCAGTGATCTCGAAATGGTGCTGAACTATTTTCCCCGCCTCAGGGAGCGTACCGGTCTTGCCGGTTATCTCTCCGGCGGCGAGCAACAAATGCTGGCGATCGGTCGGGCGCTGATGGCCCGGCCCAAATTAATACTCATGGATGAACCATCCATGGGGCTTTCGCCGCTTTTGGTCAAAGAGGTCTTTGGCATTATCGGCCGGATCAATCGTGATCTTGGCGTCACAATTCTGCTTGTTGAGCAAAATGCGCGCGCGGCTCTCCGGGTCGCCAGTTATGGCTATGTCATGGAACAAGGCAAAGTCGTTCTCGATGGCACAGCCGCGGACCTTGCAGAGAATGAGGATGTCAAGGAGTTCTACCTTGGCGGCAGCGGCACAGAACGCCGTGGTTTCAAGAATTTGAAAAGCTTCAGGCGACGCAAACGCTGGCTATGACCTTTCTGGTGACATGCCGCCGAGCGCTAATCACGACAGTGGACTTGTTGATGACCGGCTTATGCTCATTATAGGGTGTCAGCCAAAGACATGCGCCTCTCTTGCGAACCGAGCCATGATTGAAAATCCTATTTTAGCGGCAAAGGATCGTCTGAGCTGCCAAGCGGAATTTTCAGCGTTACTCGTCCGGTGTGGACCTCGCCGTCATCGTCCTGAAAAGATACGCCATATTCTGCGCCGAGTTGCGCGCCTTCCCAGAGACTGGCATTCTCGCCTGCTTTGACGAAACGCCCCCGCGCCTCTACTTCGTCCGGCTCATTATCGC
>CAZMAC010000233.1:0-5301 GCA_964564085.1 uncultured Hyphomicrobiaceae bacterium | reverse complement strand
GCAGATAGAAGACGCTGTGGGGTAAGCGTTTCCGATTATTCGCCCGATGCTCTAGCCAGTCCGGCAAAGGCAATTCAGTCCGCGCGTTTGACGTATGTCATTTCGTTCGTATCGACGATGACGCGCTCACCCGCCGTAATAAAAGGCGGAACCATGACCCGCACGCCGTTTTCAAGCATCGCCGGCTTATAAGATGCCGAAGCTGTCTGTCCTTTTACGACCGGTTCTGCGTCGGTGATTTCGAGTGTGACTTGATCAGGTAAAGAGATGCCGATTGGCCTGCCCTCGTGGCTTTCTACGATAACATTCATACCGTCCTGTAGAAAGGCGGCGCGCTCTCCAACGAAATCTTGGGCTATTTCGAGCTGCTCGTAGCTTTCAGTATTCATGAAAACGAGCATGTCATCCTGTTGGTACAGGAACTGGTAGTCTTTCTGTTCCAATCTTACGCGCTCAACGGACTCTGAGGAACGGAAACGCTCGTTCAGCTTGGAGCCATTGATCAGATTTTTCAGCTCGACCTGTGCATAGGCCGGTCCTTTGCCCGGTTTTACCGCCTGAACTTTCACGGCAACCCAGAGCGAGCTTTGGTGCTCAATCACATTGCCAGGCCGGATTTCATTGCCATTGATCTTCATCTTACGTGCTGTCTCGATGCATGGGTTTTGCTGATCCTGTGGTCTTCATTGGGCTGCTTTAGACGATATTGTCAAGAACTCATGCAATGTAGTTTGCATCAATTCTGACATAAATTCGGTGCATTGTTTCATACATAATTCCCCTCGTTGGAAGGAGCAAAACCGGGCGATTTTTAGCTCTGAATAATCTGCAAAAAAGTACTCTCCGAGGCCACGAATCATGGTTCAAATTAATAACTGTATCTTTCGATGCACGACATGGTTAAGAAATTGCTAACAGTAGAGTCTTTTGATAGTCTCGGTGCTGGGTTAGCAAATTCACTGTATAGCATCAGTACCAGTGGGGAGAGTGGACATGGAAAAGCTTGCAACTTGGGCTTTTGCGGGGTTATTAGCTTATATTTGTGTAATTCTTACTTCGATCGATAGCAAAATCGACGCGCTCAACATGCAAAATACTCAAGTTGCAATGTTGAATGAAGTGAAACCTCAAAGCTTTACAGGTGATCAGCTTCAGCAGGTTATCTATGAAGACGCCGTCCCTTTTCACGCCTCCTCGATACAGACCGGTTTTGTGATTGCCGCAATACTCTCCGTCTTTATAAGCTGGCACCTTTCCAGGATATATCACTTCAATCAATGGACGAAGCGAGTTCTGCAAAAATCTTTCGCCCATTTTCATCAGCCTCAAGTCAAGCCTAAGCCATCCCAGGCTTTGCATCCTGATCAGGAATGCATCGATGACGCACCGCTTTCGGATGGCCGAATCAAGAGTAGTTGGCTGCCGCCTCATGCCCAGGAGCTTTATGCAGCCTGGACCAAAAATTAGATAGGCGCTTTGCCGCTTTAGCAGCTCAATTTTGGGACGTTTCGCCAAGCGGAAATATTGGGCTATTATGCCGTCAGTCTGGCCCGAAGGTCGGAGAGGGAAGTGGCTAATTCGGGTAACGCCATTGGCTCAACGATTTCGTCACCACCGATGTCCCTTATATAGCCATATACGGCCGGGGTCTTTGTCGAGCCGCTGGGTCGGCGGTGAACACGGATGACATCGCTGTTTGCATCTATTACCCAGAGTTCCGACACGCCGAAATAGGCGTAGATTTCTGCTTTTCTCGTCGTATCGTATGAGAAAGAGGAGTCCGCTATTTCGACGACCAGTAACGCTTTCTCAGCCGTCAATTCAGCCAGCCCGTCCGAACGACGGATAACGAGAAGGTCGGGTTCGAGAAATGTTCGCTCGCTCAGCCGGAAAGTGGTTTCCGGCACGATCATGATATTCTTCGGCTTTGTCTGAATCCATTGCTCCAGCAACAATGCTTTCATCGTCTCATGAGCGATGCCCTTAGGCGCCATGGGTACCAGTTCTCCGCCAATCAATTCCAGGCGTTCGTCTGGATCGATCAAACCGACCTGAACCATCCGCTCAACATCTGCGACCGAAAAGGCCCGGCGAGGGAGCCCCTCTGCAGCGCGGGTCGGGTCGATCATAACCATGTCACCCCCTCATTATATTTTGGAGACGAAGTAAAAGTGAATTAATTCACCATAGTAGCGCAAATCGCCGTGGCTCGCTACTGAACTCATGTCTCAATACGACAATTTAGGTTAAACAGGTCTTCGCGTCGAGGTTGAAAGTATGAATTTTTATTAACAACAATAGGAAGCACGATCGTCATTGAACGAAGTTTGAACTCATCGAGCATAAAAATTTCATTTTGCTAAATAATTCAAGTGATCCTACTGTTTTTTCTGGGTATGAATGCGCCGATGCCTTGCTTTTAAATAGTCGTCTGAGCGCATTTCCATCAGCCGTGACGCGGTTCGCTGAAACAGATCTGCCCCTTCACCTTTCGAATAAAGCGCATCGGGCTCGGCTTGGGCAGACATGATAAGGCCGGCATCATTGTCGTAAAGCGTATCAATCAGGTTGATGAATCGGCGTGCTTCATTGCGTTGGCCCGATGTAAGGATCGGTACGTTTTCGATGATAACCGTATGAAAGTTATGTGCGATGGCGAGGTAGTCATTCGTGCCGAGCGGCACAGCGCACAGATCGTCAAAGCTAAACCGCGCAGCTCCCAACGCTGCCTCGGGCACCGCAACCGTTCGTCCTTTAACCTGAAGCGTTGTAGGTTCACCCGATGTGGTGCTGGTCAGTAATTTCCAGGCCTTGCGTATTTCGGCATCGGCACCAGCACCCAGTGGTGAGAAATATCGCGGCGTGCCAGTAAGGCGGCCGAGGCGGTAGTCACACGCGGCTTCCAGCGCCAGCACCTCCATTTTATCCTCAATAAGCTCAATGAATGGCAGAAACTGTGCGCGGTTGAGACCATCTTTATAGAGGTCCCAGGGCGGAAGGTTCGAGGTTGCGACAATTACTGTGCCGCGTTGGAAAAGAACGCCGAACAAGCGTCCCAGGATCATGGCATCTGCGATATCGGTGACGTGCAGTTCGTCAAAGCATAAGAGCGCGGCCTCTCGCGCGATTTGATCGGCGACATGCGGTACGGGATCGCCCGGATGATCCTGACGTGCCTTGCCGATCAGCTCATGCGTCTCCCCCATAAACTCGTGGAAATGCGTACGCCGCTTTTGAGAAAAAGGCGTTGTCGAAAAGAACAGATCCATCAGCATCGTCTTCCCGCGACCAACCCCGCCAAAAATATAAAGCCCGGTCGGCACCGCACCGCTTTTGCGCGTGAAAAACGCGAAGATATCCGTTTTGGTGGGCGGTTTATATTGCGCAAGGCGATTGGAGAGCATTTGCAGTTTTTCAACCGCAACGACCTGCGCGGGGTCAGCAACAAGCTCGCCTGAGCCAACCATTTTGCGATACTGCTCAAGGAGCGCTTGCGTCATAGCTTATCTTACTCCCGCCGAAGCCTGCTTGACGAGGTTTCCGGCAAGGCTGCTACAGCAAGCGGCCGATCTGCGCAACCGCCGAAAAGCTCATTGCTGAATAGCCGGTGATCGCATAAGAAATCTTGAACAGCTGCGATTTAGAGCGCTTTCAGGCGAAGTGGATACCGGTTTGCCGCTCGGAAAGCGCGGTAAAACAAACAGTTAGAGCGTGTCTCCCAAAAGTGGGCACCGGTTTTGTGACAAAAGACACGCTTTAGAGCCTACACTTCGTTCAGTCGGAGCGGATAAGGCTCTCTAGCGGTTTCAGGAGTATGCATATGAGATCGAGTTTCGTTTTTCTTGGTGTTCTGCTAGGGGCATTGATGCATCCGGCTGTAGCATCTGCGGTATGCTTTCCGGTAAAGACCGACATTGTCAGTCTGGGTGAGAGATCTGCGCGCTCCTATGCTGAGCGTAGCCTCAATAAGCATATTGAAGATCAGAGAAGAGTGCTGAAGTCGACTGGCGCAGCCCAGAGCCGCGTTGTAAAGCGTGAGCTAAGCTGCAAACCTTTCCCAAATGTTTTAGGCGCGGATGAATGGCGCTGCATCGGTCAGGCCAAGGTCTGCAGCAAGAGCTGACAACTCGCACCCACATTATAACATGGCGCGAAAGACCATATTTTTTTCTTGCCCAGCGAATACAAATCACCATCATTCCGCACATGATGGATCCCCAAAGCACGTCACCGCAAATGGGTGATTTGGCGGTCTTGCGGGCTGGCGGGAAACGTGCACTCGCCGAAGTGCTGGCAAGAGTTGAACAAGACGGAGACAAGGCCAGCATCGCCGCGCTTATCGATGAAGCCTATCTTGCACCCCATGCCCATGTCATCGGTTTTACCGGACCGCCAGGCGTCGGCAAGTCAACGCTGATCAATACAGTTGTCCAGCAATGGCGAAAGTCCGGAGTCACAGTCGGCGTCATCGCCATCGATCCATCCTCACATCTGACCCACGGTGCTTTGCTTGGCGATCGTGTGAGAATGAGAACAGATCCGGATGATCAGGGCGTTTTTGTTCGCTCGCTCGCCTCTCGCGGACAGCTCGGCGGGTTGGCTGAGCTAGCCTTTCCCACAGTCGTGCTAATGCGCGCACTTTTTGATCGGGTTATCGTCGAAACTGTCGGAATCGGACAATCAGAAGCCGATATTTCGAAAGTTGCTGATCTCGTTGTGCTTTGCGTACAGCCGGGCTCGGGCGACTCCCTGCAATTTATGAAAGCCGGCATCATGGAAATCCCCGATCTCGCCGTCGTAACCAAGGCAGATATGGGGCCGCCCGCGCGGCGCACGCTCGCCGATCTGAAAGGCGCGCTAGGGCTTGCGAATGGGGCAGATGCGACATGCCTTATGCTTTCCGCTTCACGGACGGAGGAGGTTGGTGGGCTGATTGACTCTATCGAACAGCGGCTCGCCGAAACCGGCGATTTAGCATATGCGGCGCGACGGAGGGCACAGGCGGAAGGCTGGCTGCGCTCATCTATTCTTCAGCGTTTCGGCAGTGATGGGTTGGTGGCGGCGGAAAAAGCGCTCGTCCCATCGCCTGATGCGCCACCCTTTGGGCACTTCCGGACGATCGCTTCCCGCTTACGCGTGACATACGAGGTATAAATGTCGTCGTGTTCGGCTAGTGTGATGATCCAGAAGTTCGTCACATTATGCAGCAAGCTCAGAACGAACTTTTGGATTCTCAAATCACACTCGTAAAATCAATATCTTAGTGTCCCTTAAGATTCCGAAATTCGCTACGGAACGTGC
>CAZMAC010000232.1:0-5304 GCA_964564085.1 uncultured Hyphomicrobiaceae bacterium | reverse complement strand
GCTTCGGCCCGTCTCGCGCAGACGCGTCTCGATATGCTGAAAGCGCCGCTCGAATTTGACGTTGGCCTGCCGCAGCGCCGTCTCAGGGTCGATGGACAGGCGGCGGGCCAGATTGGCGAGGACGAAAAGCAGGTCGCCGAATTCTTCCTTAGCACCATCTTGATTGCCTACCGATAAGTCTTGCTCGAATTCGGCGATTTCTTCCTTGACCTTGTCGAGAATTTGCGCCGCCTCCGTCCAGTCAAAGCCGACCTTTGCGGCGCGTTTTTGTAGCTTGACCGCGCGGGTGAGGGCAGGGAGGCCCACCGTTACTGAGCTAAGAATGCTCTCATTCCGGGCAGCAGATTGGCCCCCGCCGCCCTCCGTCTGCTTTGCCGTGGCTTCCTCCGCCTTGACCCGGTCCCAAAGTCCGCGCACCTTAATGCTGGCCCGCGTTTTCTCATCGCCAAAGACATGCGGATGACGGCGGATCATTTTGCGCGTAATCCCGTCGGCAATCGCGGCAAAATTGAACTGGCCGTCTTCCTGCGCCATTTGCGCGTGATAGACGACCTGCAGCAACAAATCGCCAAGCTCGTCTTTCAGATCGGCTTGATCGCCGCGCGCAATCGCATCGACCACCTCATAAGCTTCCTCGATGGTGTAGGGCGCGATGGTCGCAAAAGTCTGCTCCCGGTCCCAGGGACAGCCGCGCTCAGGATCGCGCAAGACTTTCATGAGGGCCAAAAGGTCTTCCAGCGTCAGCGGCTCATCGCTTGCGGCTTTCCGATTGAGGTTTTCGATCTGCTCAGCTGCATCACCGTCTGAGCACGATGTGTCTTTGGCTGTCATATTAAAGGCAAGTCCTGGAGCTATACTTTTCCTGAAAGCACTTTAAGAACAAGGCAGAACATCCAGTCGCAAACCACAACTTGCCGCCCGTATCAAGTTATAGCGCGTTTAAATAGTGCTTGACACAAGGTTAACGCTGATTCGCATAAGGTATATTATGGAAAAAGATGGCGGTGAGGGCGAGATCATAGCCAGCGGTCGAACGGACGGAACACTAAGATGGCGCCGTTGCTCAGGACACGTTGTTGAAATGACGTAAGCTCAGCCCATGGCTTTGACAGACAGGCTGGTTCAGCTCCGGATCGAGGCCAGATATTCCCTTGCATGTCGGACCAGAGGACCGTTCCACCCAAAGCGTCCATGGCAAGACTGATATGGCGCCAGAGATAGGGATGGTAAGGCATGGCCGAACGTGCCTGACCAACATCACCTCCCATCGAGGTTTGATCCGCAAGGTCACTATTCGCCAGCCAACTAGCCACTATGTTTTTATCCGCAACTCCCCATTCAAAAGAGGCTTTCGGCTCCGACAGACTTATCCAGCCATCGTCGCTCACCTGCGGAACTAAACCCGTTTGTCGCTCCAGAGTCGCTGCAATATCGGCCAGGCTGGGTGCCGCACCTGGAGGAAATAGCCAACTTTGTGCAGCAACCCCCATGCTGCTATCCTTACTTCTATGCGCGTGTGCCCGTAATAAATCGGGTTCCACGCTGAGCGAGATCATAGCCAGCAGTCAAACGGGCGGAACAGCAGAAAGGTACCACCCACGCAAGACGCGTTGCGCCGGGGCGTGGATCGTGCGCGCTTAACCTTCTCAGTCGATGATGTTCACGCAGCTGCCACCCTCACAGCCGCCAGAGCCGTCATAGACACCGTGCGGGCTCACGAGCGACCCACCGCCGAAAGATCCACCATAATTATTCCGGCTGCGCCGAGCATCGCGATAAGTGTTTCCCCGATGCAGAGGATTGTCGAGGTTCCACCAATTCCCGTTTGCGTCCGCGCCATATCGTCCGGGGATGACGGTTCCATAAACCTGTATCGCGAGGGCGCATTCTTGATGGGTCATGGGCCGCCCGTTGATCGTGGCATTGCAGGCGGCAAACGCCGTTCCGCTTGTCGCAATGATTCCAAAAAACGCAACGCACTGAAGTACCGTCTTTTTCGAGTACAGCATGGTTTCCTCGGCTTTTGACAATTGAGGTGGTTAAACTGCTCTTGGACTATACGATACATTGCGGCATAGTTTTGTTGTATCCATTACATTGTCATTTCGTCGAGCAAAGACCTCGTTTGAAGATCACAAGAGCATACCAAGACTGACACGTCGTTTTTCTTTCCTGGGAACCAAGGCGACTACGAGCGTCAATTTTAAGCGGACTCATAAAATTTGCTGGCGAGCCGGTCGAGCAGCATGACGCCATAGCCTGATGCCCAGCCCTGATTAATATCTGTGGACGGCGAGGCCATTGCAGTTCCGGCAATGTCGAGATGCGCCCAGGCGACGTCCGGCTTGACGAAGCGCTGAAGGAATTGCGCAGCCGTAATGGAGCCAGCATGACGCCCGCCAATATTCTTCATATCGGCGACCTTGGAATTGATCAGCTTGTCGTATTTTGTGTCCAGCGGCAGCCGCCAGACCTTTTCTCCGGACTCGCGGCCCGCCACGGTGAGCTGATCGGCGAGATCGTCATCATTGGCGAACAGACCGGCATGCTCCTTGCCAAGCGCGACAATAACGGCGCCGGTCAGCGTCGCCAGCGTGATGATTGCCCCTGGCTGAAATTGTTCCTGCGCATACCACATGATGTCGGCAAGCACCATCCGACCTTCGGCATCCGTGTTGATGACCTCCACCGTATGACCGGAAAGCATCGTCACGATATCGCCTGGACGCTGCGCGGTGCCGCTTGGCATGTTTTCTGTCAGACCGATAATGCCGATGGCGTTGAGCGCAGCCTTGCGTTTGGCAAGTGTCAGCATCGCCCCAGTCACGGCCGCCGCACCGCCCATATCGCCCTTCATATCCTCCATACCGGCGGCAGGCTTGATTGATATGCCGCCCGTGTCGAAACAAACGCCTTTCCCAACCAGAATAACGGGTTTTGCATCCGCCTTAGTAGCGCCGTTCCAGCGCATGATCGCAACGTAGCTTGGGCTCTCACTGCCCTGTCCGACTGCGAGAATCCCGTTCATGCCGATCTCGGCAAGCCGGTCTTGATCGAGAATTTCCGTTTCCAGCCCATACGCGGAAAGAGCCTGCGCGCGCTCGGCGAACTCTGCCGGAGACAGGACATTGGGCGGCTCGTTGACAAGGTCGCGCGCCATGATCACGCCCTCGCCGGCCGGTTTCAGGCGTTTGAAAGCGGCGGCGGCTTCTTCCGGCTGCGGGCAAAGTATTCTGAGCGACGTTAAGCTGTCTGCTTCGTCCTCTTCTTCTTCGTTTTCTTTCTTCTTTTTCTTTTTATACTTTTTGAATTCATAACCGCGAAGCATCGCACCCAGGGCAATGAGCGCTGCAAAATGTCCTGAAATCGCCGGTCCGTCGGCTGTCTCCAGGAGAATATCGGCCGAGGTGGCTTTCACGCCGGACAGCTTGGCTTTCACACGGCCGCCAAGCGCCAGCCAGTCGGTTTCGGAGTATTTCGTCACCGGGCCAAGGCCAAGTACAAGCAAGCGGTCGAAATCGAGGCCGGCCGGCGCAATGAGATCGAGAGACGCTTTCTTGCCGCCGTTGAATTTTGCGATCTCGATGGCTTTGGTGATCAGCCCGCCCGAGCTATCATCAAACGTCTTGAGTTTAGGCGGCAATACGCCTTGCGGTTCGCTTAAAGCGAGGCAAACCGGACCCTTTATGTCTTCAAGCGGCAGGAAGGAGATTTCAAAGCTTGCTGTCATCGGCCACAGGGCCCCTATTGTCTATGGATGAATACGGATAGGTTTTTGAAACGATACGCTTCTTAAATCGCCTAATGATATTGGGCACAATCGGACTTAAATCTAGCGCTACCGGCATTGGTACTCTACACAAGCCGGATGGCGATGCAACGTCAAGTGAGGTATGGCCGAAAATCTGCCATTTTACCGTGCGAATTTCCACTCAGCGCCGCCGCTAAAACAAGCAAGCGTCTCCGGCTAAAATTTCATGGACATTATCGGCCGCTATATTTTCCGTCAGACCGCCTCAACCCTGGTCATGATTCTCGTCACGCTGACCGTCATCGTCTGGATGACGACGGCCTTGCGGCAGATTTCGCTCGTGACCAATCAGGGGCAAAGCTTTCTGATCTTTCTCAAGATCACGATGCTGGCCATGCCCAATCTTATCGCCATTGTCGCGCCGGTTGCCCTTCTCATTTCCGCGCTGCATGTCCTGAACCGGCTCAGCGGCGATAGCGAGCTTATCGTCTTATCGGCTTCAGGCTCGACCAGCTGGCGCGTCATGCGGCCCTTGCTGATCCTCGCTTTTCTGATCTCCGGCGTCGTTTTCTTTGCCAATGCGTTTCTAACCCCCCACACGATGCAGATTTTGCGCGAATATACGATCAAGGTGCGCACCGATCTGATCGCCCAGGTTCTTCAGCCGGGCAAATTTGCATCCCCCGAGGCGGGCCTGACCATTCATGTTGCCGAACGCACCGATAAGGGCACGCTGCGCGGGCTGATCATCCACGATGAACGCGATGCAAGCGAGATCATGACCTATCTTGCCGAGGAAGGTCAGATCGTGAAGCGGGAGGACGAGTCGGCGCTCCTGATCATGCGCGACGGTCACATCCAGCGCCAGGATGGCGGGAAAAAAAATGTGCAGATCGTCGTGTTCGACAGCTACGTCTTCGATATCAGCCAGTTCGGCCCGAAAGAGGGGCGGCGCGACCTCAAGCCGCGCGAACGCTATATGAGCGACTTGCTCGCACCCGATACAAGCGATGCCTATTATCAAAGACATGCCGGAAAATTCCGATCTGAGCTGCATGACCGGCTGTCCAATCCGCTCTATGCCATTCTTTTCGTTTTGATTGTCGGCGTTCATCTGGGTTATCCACGCACGACGCGGGATAGCCGTTTTCAAAGCCTGTTTACCGCATTCGCCGTCGCAGCCGGCCTGCGAATTGGCGGGCTTGCGGGCGTGAATATGGCGACGAAGGACCCCTCCGGCCTTGCGATCGTCTGGGGCATACCGCTTGCCGGCATTCTCATAACGGCCACGATGATCCACTATGAGATCAAACCGTTGTCGCTGCCCTCGATTTCATTGAAATTTTTTCGGCGCCGGGAAACGGCGGCTCAAACGAGCTAACCGCAAATTTCAGAATCAGAGTACTTGCTGAAACCAATATGACCGCAGTTCGAACATTAGGCCGTTATTTCGCCATTCGCTTTTTTACCATGATCCTTCTGGTCTATGGCGTTTGCGTAATGATCGTTTTCTTCATCGACTTTGTTGAGATGATGCGCGAGGCGGCCAAGGT
>CAZMAC010000231.1:2263-5325 GCA_964564085.1 uncultured Hyphomicrobiaceae bacterium | reverse complement strand
GGCCTAATCAGGCGCTCAATATTCCGCTGACTCTCACCGGCCTGACAAGCGGCGAAACGGCGCGCGTGACTGTGGCCGCTGTCGATGTCGGCATTTTGAACCTCACCGATTACAAAGCACCGCAGCCGGAGAAATATTATTTCGGCCAGCGCCGTCTCGGCACCGAGATACGCGACCTTTACGGTAAGCTGATCGACGGGATGCAGGGCGTGCGCGGCACGATCCGGTCCGGTGGGGGCGCAGGCCCATCCGGCGCGGGGCTTCAAGGCCGTCCGCTCAATGCCAAGCCGGTTGCGTTTTATTCAGGCATTGTCGAGGTTGGTGAGGATGGGAAAGCCGAGGTCTCTTTCGATATTCCGGCCTTTGACGGAACGCTTCATGTCATGGCGGCGGCCTGGTCGGCGGGCAAGCTCGGACATGCGGCCAAGGACGTTATCATTCGCGATCCGGTCGTGGTGCAAGGCACACCGCCGAAATTCCTGATCATCGGCGATAATTCGGAGCTGCATCTCAGCATCCGCAATGTCGAAGGTGCGGAGGGCGAATATACGCTTGCGTCCGTAGCGGACGGGGCCACAACGATAGCTGAAAGCGCGAGCGATCAGACATTCAGTCTGAATATTGGCGAGCGCAACGATATAGCATTGCCGATCAGCGGCGACAGCCTCGGCGCAGCATCCGTCGATGTGATCCTGACGGGGCCGGATGGCCTCTCCATCGAGCGGTCTTACGCCTTTCAGGTCGATCCGGCCGCGCCGAATGTCACCCGGCGGACGGTTTCGACGCTTGCAGCCAAGAGCGGCTCTCTGCGCGTGACGGAGGATCTCATATCCGGTCTTATTCCGGAAACGGCGCGCGTGACCATCAATGTCGGGCGCGAAGCAGCGCTGGATGTTCCAGGGCTTTTGCTTGCGCTTGACCGTTATCCGCTCGGCTGTACGGAGCAGACGGTCAGCCGCGCACTCCCGCTGCTTTATGTCAATGAGCTCGCCGATGCCGTCGGTCTGTCGGGAGAGGATGGCGCCAAGGCGCGCATCCAGTCTTCGATCGACCGCCTGACCATGATGCAAAACTCAAGCGGAACCTTCGGTCTTTGGTCGCCAAGTGGCTACGATCTCTGGCTCACCGCCTATGTCACGGACTTCCTGACACGCGCACAAGAGAAAGGCTATCGTATCCGCTCAACGGTCGTTGAGACGGCGCTCGACCGGCTGAAAAACACGGTGAATTATGCGGCCGAGTTCGAAAAAGGCGGCGAGGAGCTTGCCTATGCGCTTTATGTGCTGGCTCGTGCCGGCCGCGCCGTCATTGGCGATCTGCGCTACTATGTCGACGAAAAGATTGAGAATTTTGCAACGCCGCTGGCTCAGGCACAGCTCGGTGCGGCGCTTGCCATGTATGGCGATAAAGAGCGTGCGCAGCGTGCCTTCGGCGTTGCCCTGCGCGGACTGAAGCCGGAGCCTACGCCGGATATCGCTGCCAATCGGACCGATTTCGGTACGGCTCTGCGCGATGGCGCGGCAATGCTGACCCTGATTTCCGAAACCAGGATGTTGCCGGAGGACGTGCCTGATCTTTTAAGCGTGGTCTCCCGTCGCCTTGTGGCAAGCGGTATGACGAGCACGCAGGAAAATGCCTGGCTGCTCTTGGCGGCGAAATCGCTTATCGATAAGAGTAAAGGCTTGACGTTAGAGGTCGACGGACAGGCCGAAAGCGGACCGGTTCAGCGAGTGATCGGCTCGGCGGATCTCGTCAATGCGCCGTTTCTTGTGAAAAACACGAATGAGGAAGAGGTGAGCGCATCCGTTCTCGTCAATGGCGCATCGGCCACGCCAGAGCCAGCCGCATCATCCGGCTTCACCATCGAGCGCCGTGTCTACACGACGAATGGCGAAGAGGTGCAATTCGATAAGGTGAAGCAGAACGACCGTTTTGTCGTTGTACTGAAGGTCAATGAAGCAGAGGCCAAGCTCGGCCATATTGTTGTCGAGGATCGTCTGCCCGCCGGCTTTGAGATTGAAAATCCCCGCCTCCTTAAGGGCACGGATTTGAAAGCCTTCTCATGGCTCGATAAGAAAACCAATCCGGCGCATACGGTCTTCCGCGACGACCGTTTCACAGCCGCCTTCTCGGAAACAAGAGCGAACAAAAAACAGCCGGCCTCCTGGACGATGGCTTATGTGATGCGAGCCGTTCTACCCGGCAGTTACACCCATCCCGGCGCTTATGTTGAGGACATGTACCGGCCGGAACGCTTTGCGCGAACCGAGCCGGGCAAGGTTGAAATCGCGCGCTAAGCTAGTGATGGCCAGCTGAGACATGACGGCTTTGGGTCGGATTTGGACAAAGGCAAAAGGCTGGCGGGCCGCTAAAACCCGCCGCTATATCGGGGTTTTTGCAGCACTCCTGCTCGCCATTACCGCGATTGTGCCCGCAGGCTATCACGCTGCGCTCGCCTGGCTCGGCCCGCCGCCGCTCGCTGCTGCCGAGGTTAGCTCCAAGCTCGTTCTCGACCGTAACGGACAGCTTCTTCGCCCCTTCACGACGCCGGACGGGCTCTGGCGTCTTCCGGTCAGCAAAACCGAAGTCGATCCACGCTATTTCAAGCTGCTCCTGGCCTATGAGGATAAGCGTTTCTATGAGCATAGCGGGGTCGACGGCCTCGCTTTGGCGCGTTCCGTCTGGCAGATGGTGCGTTATCTTCGCCCGGTCTCCGGCGCATCGACGCTGACAATGCAGGCCGCGCGCCTGCTCGATAATCGTCCGACGCATTCTTATGTCGCAAAAATCGGCCAGATGTTCCGCGCCTGGCAGCTCGAAGGCATGATGTCGAAGCGCGAGATCCTTGAGCTTTACATGCGGCTTGCCCCGTTTGGCGGCAATATCGAAGGGGTCCGCGCGGCTTCGCTGGCCTATTTTGGCAAGGAGCCAAAGCGGCTGACAGTGGCAGAGGCTGCGCTGCTCGTCGCGCTGCCGCAATCTCCGGAGACCCGCAGGCCAGATCGTAATCCGAAAGCCGCCCGCGAGGCGCGCAATCGCGTCCTTGACCGCGCCGCCGCAAC
>CAZMAC010000231.1:0-2163 GCA_964564085.1 uncultured Hyphomicrobiaceae bacterium | reverse complement strand
GTGCTCGCACATGTCGGGTCGGCCGATTATTTCGATCACGACCGCAAAGGCCCGATCGATATGACGCTTGCCACGCGCTCGCCGGGTTCGGCCTTGAAGCCTTTCATTTACGGCCTCGCTTTCGAGTCCGGGCACGCCCACCCTGAAACCATCATTCAGGACCGCCCGGTGCGGTTCGGGCGTTACGCGCCAGAGAATTTTGACGACGTCTATCACGGCGCGGTTTCCGTGCGCCACGCCTTACAGATCTCGCTAAACGTGCCGGCCGTGAAAATGCTTGCCGCCATCGGACCGTCCCGGCTTTCTGCTCGCATCCGGCAGGCGGGTTTCGAAGTGGACGTTCCGCGCAATTTAACCGTCGCGCTTGGCGGGACCGGGCTTCGTCTGGATCAGCTCGCCGGGCTTTATACAGCGCTCGCGCGCGGCGGCGAGCCGGTCCCGCTGCAATATTTTCATGACGGCGAGCAGGCGACGATGACGGCTGAACAACCGCTCTTGCGGTCCGCGGCAGCTTGGTATGTCACCGATATTCTGCGTGACGCGCCGGCCCCGGCTCATGCAAAAGGCGGTGGCATTGCCTTCAAGACCGGCACGTCTTACGGCTATCGCGATGCCTGGGCCGCCGGTTTCGACGGACGTTATGTGATCGCGGTCTGGCTCGGCCGCCCTGACGGAACGCCAACGCCCGGGCTGACCGGGTTGACCAAAGCCGCGCCGATGCTGTTCGACATTTTCGCGCATATGGGTGCGGAGCGCGCGCCTCTTCCAGCTCCGCCGAGCGGCGTCATTGTAAGTTCGACATCGGCTCTGCCGCCTCCTCTGGTGAATTTCCGTGAGGCGGGCGGCGCCAGCACGGCCAACACGGACTCGGCCGATCCGCCGGTGCACATCGCTTTTCCTCCCGACCGGGCCGAGCTTGAGGTTGCGCAGGAAAGCGACGGTGCGGCGATGCCGATTGCCTTCAAGGCCGCGGGCGGCGTTCTGCCGCTCACCTGGCTCGTCAATGGCGCGCCGCTCAAGGCGGCGGCTCACCGCCGAGAGGTGTTCTGGACGCCGAGCGGTGACGGATTTGTGCAGCTTTCTGTGATCGACGCGCAAGGGACGGTTGACCGCGTCACAGTGCGCCTTCGCTGAAGGGGCGCCCAAGGCTCACAATGCCGCGACTTCGGACCTTACGCAGCCAGCTTTATGCCCCCCGAAAAATCTGGACCGCGTCTGATATTAGATCGGCGTTTCCGCCTGCGATTTCGCCATTTGCGAGTTGGCGCCCATCCTCCAACCCGACACGCGTCGACCAGCGCAATTGATGCGCTCGCTGGACGAAGTGCCAAACGGTTGTATCAAATCCATGCAGAAGGATCGGCCGCCGGATATTCGCGCGCTCAAGAACCTGCACGATGCCGTCCGCGATTTCGTCAGCCTTTTCAAGCTCCTGTTCTTCGATTTCAATGAGAATACGGAAAACCCTATGGCAATCGGGAATCGTCATAAACCGCTCCGCATCCGCGACGGTCGCTAAACCGGCCTCAACACCGACACCCATGCGGTGCAGCAGGGCTATCACGGCTGGCGCATCCCGCTCGGAGAGATTGACGGAGGCGTAGTCGGGCAAAAGACTCCACGCTGCAATGCAATCCCGCGTTTGCTTCTCATCACCTTCGATCCACGCGCCCGTTGAAACCCCGACGAGCGTTCCTGGACAGCTTCGCCGCACAGCGCGCATCGCCTCATCGACCGCCGACAGGCTTTCGCGTCCGTGTGAACCGCGCGGGTGAATGTGGAGTTCGGCAGCCCCGGCCGCGATGCATGCGGAACCGTCAAGGGCAATGTCTTCGGCGGTGACCGGCAGTTTCGGATGATAATCGAGGGGACGAGCGCCGTTCAGGCAGGCTTGGATGATCACGTTGGTCTCGCATATCTGTAGAGGCATGGCATAGCGACAATCAGAAGGAACGATCTAAATCCATCTGCGCCGCCAACTATCGCGAAGATGAATTTCTCCTGCTGCGGAAAAAAACAGAGCGGATCGAATAATTCGCAGAGATAGCCTGTTCTTCAAATGTCAACACTGTCAGAAACAGCCAGAAAATGGCAGCGCTCTTAGTCGTAACAAAGTATGAAAGGTCGTAGTGGAGATGATCATGACGCGAACATCTGATTTTT
>CAZMAC010000230.1:0-5352 GCA_964564085.1 uncultured Hyphomicrobiaceae bacterium | reverse complement strand
GAATTTACGCTTTGCTGCATTTTCGGCGCGTTTGACAAGGAGCATACACGCGGGCAACAGCAAAAGACCGCCGAACATCGCCGCAATCAAAGTGGTGGCGCTCAAACGCCCGAAAAGGCGCAAGGACGGCAGGTCGGAGAAGATCGTCACCGCCAGGCCGCAAGCCAGCACAATGCTGGTCAGAATGAGAGCCGGTCCGATCAGTTCCGCCGCGCGTGCCGCCGCTCGCACCGGATCATATCCGTGGCCCTCTTCCAGCTTTAACCTGTTCAGATAATGCACCGTCGCATTCAGACCGAGCCCGAAGGCAACAACAAGCGCAATGATGCTGGCAAATTGTAGACCCTCACCAGTCAAGGCGAGTGATGCGCCAGATGTCACGACCGGGAACAGCCCAGGCAGCAAACTGATTGCGCCAATCAGGAAAGAGCGGAAAGCCAGTCCGATCAATGCGGAAACAATAAGCATTTCTGCCGTCAGCATCACGTTGATCTTCTGAATCATGGCGGAGCTGTTGCGCGCGGCAATCACAGATAAGCCGCTTACGGAAATCTGGTAGTCGGTATAGGCGTCACGGATCGGATCGAGCGCGCCGTCAAGCTTGTTGACGGTCGGCAGCAGATCGTTCGCGTCGATATCGGGGATGCGCCCGGTTACGACGGCGGCGTCCTGTTCGGCTGTAACGAAGCGTTGCGTCAGATGATTGGGCAGAAGACCGACATATTGCTTCAAGGTCGGGATATCGTTCTGACCGGTTTCCGCGAGCCAGCGCATCAGCGTCTCGACGGACCAGACATTGCCGACGCCGGCCTGTGTCTCCACAATCTCGTGCACTTTAGCGATGAGTTCGAGGGGCCGGGGCTCATACATCGTCGTGCCGGCGGGCAGCTCGATCATGACGTCGACCGGGTTCGCCCCCGTCAGCTTCGTGTCGAGCCGTTGCGCCGCTGCTACGGCCTGTTCCTTGTCTGGAACCTGGTCGGCCAGACGGTAACGCGGCTCTAGTGTGAGATGAGCAACGCTAAGACCGACCGCCAGCCCGGCACCAAGTCCGGCAAAGGCCCAGGCCCGGCGCGTGACACGCTCCGCCACCCAGGCGCTCAGACGCTTGAGGCCATTCATCGGACCGTCGCGCTCGGCCAGCTTGGCTTCGACCCGCACATCTTTACTGAGCATCAGCATCGCCAAAAGCGGCACAGACAGGATCACGGCGAGAAAGCCGACGGCCATGGCGATCGCGCCTGCTTTGCCGAAAGTCTGGATCAGGGCGGAGTCGGCAAAGGTCAGGGCGATAAAGGAGACGCCAGCCGTTGCGCTGCTCAGGAAGCAAGCCGGTCCGACCTTCAATAGCGCGTAACGGATCGCCTGAATACGTCCATCGCCAGCCAGCACCCGCTCGCGCAAGGCGAAGGTCATCTGCATCGAGTCGGCAAAGCCCATCACCATCGTCAATGGCGCGATGACGTTGAGAAACAGATTGAGACGGAAATCCGCCCATCCGAGCGCGCCAAGTGCCCATAGAATGGCGATGGCGGGCGGCAGGGCGGCAATCACCATGAAGGAGAAATGCCGGAAGAAGACCATCGCGATGACGACACCGATCATAAAACCGAGACCGTTATAAACGATCCGGTCCTGCTGAACGGCATTGCGGATTTCCTGCTGCATGACCGGCGCGCCGGCCAGCTGCACGCTCACACCAGTGCCGGCGAGTTGGGCTATGACGGTCTGGCTGATATCGTCAATGGTTCGCTTCAGATTGTTGCTTTTTGCCGTCGCCGGATCGAGCGCGATGACGATGAGGCTGAGCTGTCCGTCGGCGGACAGGAGTTTTCCATCGAGAATGCGGTTGGCGCGAACGTCAGCGATAAATTGCTCAAAAGCTTCGCCTTCGGGAAGCGTTGAAGGAAAAAGCGGCGGCGGTAATTTTCCCGGCTGCGGCGACGCACGCGCGGAGAAGATCGAAATCAGGCCCCGCATCCCGTCAACGAATTGCAGCTCGATGACCGCACTGCGCAGCGCCTGCAGTGTGTCGCGTTCTAAGAGGGTAGGGCCTTCAAGAACGACGAGCACATCATATTCACTGGAGGGGAAGCGGTTGGAAAGCCGCTCAAATTGCTGGAACTCCGCGGTATCTGTACGGAAAAGCTCGCTCAGCGAGTCGTCGACCTTGATCCGGTTGATACCGAAAGCCGCAATCATTGAAATCGCAAGGACGGCAATCAAAGTCGCCCAGCGCCAGTGAATTGCCAGAAGCCCGATGCGCTCCAGGTTGAAGCTGAAAGACATCGCACTTTTGGATGCGGTCTCTTTCCCAATATATCTTTGCATTTCGGCGTGCCCCAATTCTAGCCTTCGCCGAGAAAGGCTGAGTGCAAGCTGTAGGCTAATTCGTATGCGACGCGCAAGTCATCGTTAGGTTCAAACCGGCTCACATTTCAGTCAGGGATAAAAATACCAAATTTTATCACCGCTAATGATTGGGATTTGAGAGAAGAGTTGAGGCTTCCTTCGTCATTCATTGTTCGTAGCGCAGAAAATGAATTGCCGAATCACCGTAAGCGCGGCGGTCGATTAATCGAAAACTGTCGGGTATGGAAAGGGCAACACCGGCCCGTTCCTCGACGATCGCGATCGCGCCGGGCGTAAGCCAGGCACCGGCGGCCGCTGAAGCCAGCGCCTTTTCCGCAAGGCCTTTGCCGTAAGGCGGATCGGCAAAAACAAGATCGAACGGACGAAGCGTGCCGATATCGCCCAGCTTGATCGCGTCGCGGCGGTAGATTTTCGTGATGCCCATTGCGCTGAGCGCTTCGATATTGCGCCGGATCAGGCCGCGGGCATCGGCGCTGTCCTCGACGAAATGCGCGTAAACAGCGCCCCGCGACAAGGCTTCGAGGCCCAGCGCGCCGGTTCCGGCAAACAGGTCGAGCACGCGGGCGTCTTCGAGGGTGAAATCCTCAATGCTATGGGCGAGAATGTTAAAGATGGATTCGCGGACGCGGTCGCCGGTTGGCCGGATATCCTGGCTTTTCGGCGCGGCAAGCTCAACACCGCGATAGCGACCAGCGACAATTCTCATATCCTGCGCCGCCTTTGAGGCCGCGGGGAAGATTTGATTTTCGGCCCGTCGGGCGAAGCCGGAGATGTTTTGGCTTTTTCTGCCGTCTGTATCTTTTTTGCCTTCAGACCGAGTTGCAGCGCAACCTTGTCTCCGAGCTGGTCGGCGATAATCCGCCGTTTCACCTCCATGACAGCGCCGGGCTCAAGCTCGCCGAGCGCAAAAGGGCCGAATGAGAGGCGAATCAGCCGGTTCACCGTAAGCCCGAGCGCCTCCATGATTTTACGGACCTCGCGGTTCTTGCCTTCGCGCAAGCCGATCGTCAGCCAACTATTAGCGCCTTGTGTCCGGTCAAGTTTGGCCTCCACAGGTCCGTAGCGCACGCCTCCCGTTTCGATGCCGCTTGCAAGCTTATCGAGCATGTTTTGCTGAAGGCTTCCATGCACGCGGACCCGGTACCGCCGCAGCCAGCCTGTTGAAGGCGATTCCAAATGCCGGGCCAAATCGCCGTCATTGGTGAGCAGCAAAAGCCCTTCCGTGTTGAAATCCAGACGCCCGACGGATATAACCCGCGGCAATTCCGGTGGTAGGGCTTCAAATACGGTCGGTCGGCCTTGCGGGTCACGGTGGGTGGTGACACGTCCTTTTGGCTTATAGTAACGCCAAATTCTCGGCGGTTCAGCTGCAGGCAAGGTTTTGCCGTCAACAAGAATATGGTCGGATGAAGTTACGTTGACGGCTGGACTTTGCAACCGCTGACCGTTCAAGGAGACACGACCCTCCGAGATAAGTCTTTCAGCGTCCCGGCGTGAGCAAAGACCGGAACGGGCAATAGTTTTAGCGATTCGTTCGCCTGGCAAGTCATCAGTTTTGTTAGTATCTTGCTGAGAACGCATCCTTGCCTCTTTTTTTTGCTATAGTCTGTAAAATTGATTCTTGACAAACGGGGAGATCAGATGCGTCGAGATCGAATAATAAAAGCCGTCAACACGCTGAAAGACGCATTGCAGGCGGCCCAGATCAGGGAACTTTTACGGGCTGCGCGCAACGGCCAGCAGGCTGAGGGAGTCAACCGGACGCAGAAGATCCTGCTCGCTTACAACGTCTTCATGCGCCATTATCAGGAATTTGACGAAGAGGAAAAGGAGATGATGACCTTTTTCGGTCTCACCCCCCTCCTCGATATCCAATTCTGGTCCGCGCTGATCGATGGTGAGCAGGCCGTCTCCCGTAAGGTGATGGCCGATGTGGATGTTGGCGCTTACAACGTCATCTTCGTAATGCCGAAATTGCGCGACCTTCTGACCCGCGAGTCGGATCGCGAACAGCTCATCGTCGCCGATGAGGCAGGCACGGATCAGGATATCAAGCGTTTGAGGCTTTTGGTGGCCGAGCGTGAGCGCTCGCTGACAGATCCGCATGTGATCATCAATGTCATGCGCTCCATCGATGAATTTTACGAGGGCATGGCGGCCTTACGCGGTGGGGACCATCCTTCCCTTTCGGTCGGCGCCATCGACTCCGGCAGCACGAAAAGCTTCGATTTCTTCGGTTCGATGTCGATCGTTGATGAAATTTCGGAGCTTTTGATCGCGGTGTGGGATCGCATCAAATATTCGGCTGAGGACAATTTCCGCTACCAGATCGAGGTCGCGATGATGGCGGCCGGTTTTATCAACCGCGTCAAGGATGCCCAGACCTCGGGCCGCGTCAATGAGGAGCAGGGGCAGCGCATCACCCGGTCAGTGGCCAAAGCCATTGAAACGCTGTTCCGCGCTGGCGCCTATACCGAGAATATGGATGAAATGCGCGAAGTTCGCGCCAGCGAGTTCCTGATACCGAAGACTCAGCTGCTTGAATATCGCAGCGAGGAAGCCCGCGTTGAATTCAAATCCATCGAAATGCGTGATGGGCTGGAAACGGGCGAAAAGGCCGAGCCGCTGACGCGCGTTCAGGAAGGCCGCGATACCGCATCTGCAGAAGACCCTGTGTCGGAAAAAGCTGAATCCGATGACGCGGATGACGCCGATAATGAGAAGGTGGCGGAAGCAGCTTCCAAATAAAAATGGCGGCGTGTAGTCTCGGGGTGGATTTGGTAACCGAGGCTGCCCCGTCCAATGGCTGCAAAATCTTTCACGGAGATGGCGCTGGAAGAAGCGCATGACGCCTCCTTCCGCGGTGAAGTTCCCGTCGGCGCTGTTCTGACGGGACAAGACGGCGCGGTACTTGCGCGCGACGGCAATCGTATTGTCGAGCTGCGCGATCCGACAGCACATGCGGAGATGCTGGTCATC
>CAZMAC010000229.1:0-5362 GCA_964564085.1 uncultured Hyphomicrobiaceae bacterium | reverse complement strand
GCTCTAGCTATTCACGTTGAATGAATGGCCCGCAACGATGACTAGCTCCAGCAAAATGCGAGCGGTCAGACGCCCTTGGCCAGCGATATTTCGATCGCTTTCAAATTTGCGAATGGCGTCCCGAGTTGAAATGTCAAATTGCCCATCAATCGGGCCTGAAGTGTATCCCATTTTTGCAAGTGCATCCTGCACCTGTCTGACTAGCTCGTGCCTTCGCTCAAACCGGTCCGCCGGGCCTGGCCCCGCTTTTCCGGCGGCGGTTCCGAAAATTAAGGTTTTGAGTATGGCCTGACTGGGTTCGCCCTTGAGTGGCAAGCCTTCATCGAACTCATATGCAATAATGGCGGCGCGCGTTCCAATATCGAGCTCACCATCAATGGTGCCGGGATTGTAGCCGCGCCGCGATAATTCACGCTCGACTGCGCGCACAAGCTCTGCCGATATATTTTCTTTTTCTTTGACCGGGGGCGTCGGTTTCGCTTCGACTGGAGCAGGTTTTTCTGTCACCGGCTCAGGCGCCAGAATAGGGGCGCTTTTTGCCGCTCTTCCCTCCTGCGGAAGCGATGCCGTGGCCGGGGCTTTCGCGATCTTTGGTTCGGTATCAGTTTGGCGTGCGGAGATACTTGCAATGTGCGGCGCATCTTGCATGTAAAGCGCGTTAAATGAAATCGCTGTTGCGACAGCAAAAAACGTGAGGACGAATAACCGAAGCCGTAATGGTGTCATACCAACTGCGCGAATATAGCATTCATAGTTTGAGTAAATAAACCTTGTAATTGTAAATGCTTAATTAACATCAGCGTCATGATCATCGTTAATAAACAGAAATAGGTGATATTTTCCTGATCGCGCTCTTGTTTGTACAATATTTACTAAAACATTCAGCATATCTTTGAGCTCTTTTTAGGAGGGCTTTGATATAACGGCCGCATCGTTCCGCAGTTGTGAGTCGAGCGCGGTTATGTCTTTTGTCAGAGTCGTTTTGTTAGTGGTGCTGGTCCTGTTATTGCTGCCAAGCAACAATGAGCAGCGATTTGAATTCTACTCGACGGCACAGCGCACACTTGCCGATCTTGGCGGTTTTTGCACGCGCAATCCCGATGTCTGCGAGAATGTCTCCGCAGCTTTCCAAGGCATTCTGGATAAGCTGAAATCTTCAACAGAGTCTGTTGAAGATATGCTTCGCGATGCCGGAATCGCTCAGCAGCAAGAGGAATATACCAGCGGCTACGAACACCAAACTTCACGGCATGAAAATCTGCGCTCAACTGTGGCGCCGCGTGGAGCTGAAGACACTTTGACAAGCTCCGACCGCAGACCATCCTGGCGCGGCCCTAACCCGCTTTAAAGCATCCAGATTAGCGTCATAGATCCTTCATAAGGCGGAGCGCGTCGTAGATTGCCGCATGGGTGTTGCGAGCCGAGACCGCGTCGCCAATTCTGAAGAGCTGGAAAGTCCCGTCAGGATTTGAATTTATTGTCTGAGGGCGCCCCGCAATCAGTGAGTCATAATCAACCGCACCTTGATTTGATGCATATGGCTTTAAATCAAAATAGAGCCCGTCCAGCGGAATGGTGCCGTGGTTGACCACGATCTGATCGAAGCTTCGCTCTTTGTTGATAGGCATGTAGTCGCTGCCGATCACAGCCTTGAGCTGATTTCCGTCGCGCTCAACAGCTAGGAGCCGGTAGGTGACGGTGAAGGTGACATCCTTATCCTGAAGGGCGCGCATATAAGGCACCAGATTCATGCCCATGACCTCAGGTGCGAAGGTCCGGTCCGGCGTCATCACTTCGACCCGGCTCCCGGCTTGCGCGATGGTTTCGGCGGCTTGAAGCGCGGCATGATCGCCAGCATCATCATAAACCAGGACGTTTTGACCCGGTTTCACATCGCCGGAGATAATATCCCAGCTTGAGACGACAAGATCGTTGCCTGCCTTAAGGACTTCGACATCCGGCATTCCTCCGCTTGCGACAATAACGACCTCAGGCGCTTCGCCCATCACATCGTCAGCTTCGGCCCAATGGTTGAAGTTAAAAACCACGTCCCGAGCCGCACATTGGGCCATGCGCCAATCGATAATAGAAATCATTTCACGGCGGCGCGGATTTTGTGCGGTGAGCCGGACCTGTCCTCCCGGATCGGGCGCAGCCTCGAGAACAGTTACCGAATGGCCGCGTTCGGCTGCAACGCGCGCCGCTTCAAGCCCGCCAGGCCCGGCGCCAACAATGACAACCTTTTTCTTTGCCTCAGCAGGAACAATATGATGCGGCATCGTCAGTTCGCGTCCCGTTGCCGCATTATGAATGCAAAACGCGTCGCCGCCCTGGTAAATACGGTCAAGACAGTAGGTCGCGCCGACACAAGGCCGGATATCGTCTTCCTGGCCTGCCATGATCTTACGGATGATATGCGGATCGGCCATATGCGCCCGCGTCATTCCAACCATGTCGAGAAGGCCCGCGACGACAGCATGGCGCGCCGTTGCGACATCGGGGATACGTGCCGCATGAAAGGTCGGCATTCCGGTCGCCGCTCGCACGGCGCCCGCAAAATCGAGATGCGGGGCGCTTTTCATGCCTTGGACAGGGATTACATCGGTCAGTCCCGGATCCGTATCGATATGGCCCCGAATCACATTGAGAAAATCAACCTGGCCGGTCGCCTTGAGACGCTTGGCGATTTCGAGCCCGTCTTCCGCGGTGATACCGTCTTTGACCTTTTCATCGGCGGTGAAACGGATACCGACAATGAAACGGTCACCGACGCGCTTCCGGATTGCCGCGAGCACGTCCATGGTGAAGCGCAGCCTGTTCTCCAGAGGCCCGCCATACGGTCCGTCCAGCGTATTCGTCCGCGGCGACCAGAATTGGTCCATCAGATGGCCATAGGCTTCCACCTCGATCCCGTCGAGCCCGGCGGCATGCATTCGCTCCGCGGCATCGGCGTAATCGGAGATGATCCGCTCGATGTCCCAGTCCTCGATCTTCTTGGGGAAGGCACGGTGGGCCGGCTCACGTGCGTGCGACGGGGAAACAATGGGAAGCCAATCCCCTTTATTCCAAGTGGTGCGGCGCCCGAGATGGGTGAGCTGGATCATCACAGCGCAGCCATGCTCATGGCAAGCATCCGTCAGTTGCTTCATCCACGGAACGACCTCATCCTTAAAGGCAAGGATATTGTTGAAGGCGGGCGGACTGTCGCGCGAGACCGCGGCTGACCCGGCCGTCATGGTCATCGCCACGCCCCCTTTCGCGCGTTCCTCATGATAAGCGCGATAACGGTCCTTCGGCATGCCGTCTTCCGGATAGGCCGGCTCATGGCTTGTCGTCATGAGGCGATTTTTGAGCGTGAGATGTTTTAGCTGGTAGGGTTGTAACAGCGCATCTTTGCTCATTTCATCCTCACGCACAAAAAAGCACTGCCACTGGCTTGTAGCTGCCTGGCGGTTGGCTCCTGGCATCTGCTAATGCTGCTAAAGAAACCCTATAGGCCATGAAAAAGCATAGATAATGAGCAACCAAGCAACATAATAAAATCGACATCACGATCGATAAAAGCGACATAAGTCTCGCTTTATTTACGGCTCAGCCTGCATGAGTATATATCTACTTTTAAAACAGAAATTACATCTTCAAGCAGATCATTTGAATCCAATTAAATTCAAAGATTTCAGCCGTTTTATAATTTGTAAAAAATTAGTTTCACAATTTATACTTGATTTGATTTTTCTTGATTTTGAGCAATGGGCTATAACTCGGGTCTCAAATTATGTCTGGAACATAAAAATCCGCCATGCGTTATTCATCGAACAGTAATATTTCGAAGCGCAGATTATTTTGAGCCGTACTATTTCCTTTTTTACGGCTGAGATTATATAGTCTATAATTGTAAGTGGGCTTTTTGACGGAGGGACTATGAAAACGATTTCAACAGCTATGGCCGCGTTGGCGATGTCTGCCATTATGACGGCTGGAGCACCCGGTGAAGCGAAAGCCGACGGCGGCGCCGTTGCGATTGGTGTCGGCGCCTATCTCGTCGTCGATGCCATTGTCGGCCGGAAATGTCACCGCCATGATTGGCCATTCAATACGATCCGCAAGATTGCGGACGAGATCCATGGCCGTAAGGGCTGTTACCGCCACGGTTACGATGGTTACAAAGATGACGATGACGATGACGGTGGCCGTCACCACCGCAAATACCGTTAAGACGTCTGAAATGTCTGCGGCGCCGCTTGGGACGCTTAGCGTCCTGAGCGGTTCCGTATTTTATGCGCCATCAAATGAAGCGAGATGGCAGCTGCGTTCGAAACGTTAAGACTGTTAATTGGCCCAAAGGTTGTCAATGCACAGATCGCGTCGCAATTCTCCCGCGTAAGCTGGCGTAGGCCGCGATGCTCCGCCCCGAGAATAAGCGCAAGCCGGTTTGGCGGTTCGGCGTCCTCGAGTGAGCGTTCGCCGCCAGAGTCAAGCCCGATCCGGGTAAACCCAACTTCGCCAGCTTCCGTAAGAGCGCGTGACAGGTTTGGTACCAGCAGGACCGGCACATGCTCCAAACCACCCGATGCAGTTTTGGCCAGAGCCCCTTCGAGCGGCGGACTGTTGCGGGCGGTCATGACCAGTGCAGCAGTCCCGAATGCGGCGGCGGACCGCAAAATCGCACCGACATTGTGCGGATCTGTAATTTGATCAAGAAACAGTAGAAACTCGGCATCAGGCAGATCGGACAGCGTTAGCTGAGGCAGCGGGTCCGCTTCGATGAGAATGCCCTGATGGACGGTCTCTGCGCCGAGTTTCCGGTCCAGGTCTTTCGGCGAAACCGTGACGGGTTCCGGGAGGCCGGAGAGGGGCCGGGCCAAAAGCCGCTGGGCCGCATTAGGCGTCGCGTAGATTGCCTGGATAGTCCGCTGCGGATTGGCAAGAGCCGCGCTTGCGGCGTGGACACCGTAAATTCGCAACGGCTCGTCGCCTGCACGGCTTTTGCCGCGCCGATGAGTGGCAGGCGGTTTTCGGCGGCTCGATCCAGAATTTTTGCTTTTCATAATGATAAGGGTGATCCGCCTAAGCTGGCGCTCATGTCAAGCCGTGTAGCAACCCGCGTTCAATTGGAATCACTTGAACGTAGTAAAGTTGATCTATTCCTAAAAGTTAGCGTAACTATCCGGCGTTTATTTGAACGCGTGTTGCTCTAGCCGATTGCATCACCGGCTATGTGATGTTATCTACCTGCCATTCGCTTGCCGATTGGCTCCGAGCCAGTACTCGTTTTTGCGAAAAAGCAAGCTGAACCTTCCGGAGGGATGCCCGAGTGGCTAAAGGGGACGGGCTGTAAACCCGTTGGCTATGCCTACGTTGG
>CAZMAC010000228.1:3641-5380 GCA_964564085.1 uncultured Hyphomicrobiaceae bacterium | reverse complement strand
GGGCGCTCAATGTTTTTCATACACCTGGCCAGCGCGATGCCGCCATCCGGCGCGGCAATGCCTTGCGGCTGATGGGTGTGGATGCGGTTCTTCTCGATGCGGCGGGCGTGAAAAAACTCGCGCCGCTTGTCGATTGCTCGCCCGCCGCACGTTTCCCGGTTCTCGGCGGTCTGCTCCAGCCACGCGGGGGCACAGCGCGCCACGATGCCGTTGCCTGGGGATTTGCCCGCTCTGCCGATTTGAGAGGCGTCGACATCATTCAGAATTGCGAGGTCACCGGGTTCGATATCGAAGCGGGTGAGGTGCGCGGCGTCCGGACAACGCGCGGTGTGATCAAAGCGAAAAAGGTTGGGATCGTCGTTGCGGGCCGTTCCTCGCAGGTCGCGCAAATGGCGGGGCTTAGACTGCCGATCGAGAGCCATGTGCTTCAGGCTTTCGTGACGGAGCCGGTCAAACCTGTTCTCGATACGGTCGTCATGTTTGGCGCGGCCCATTTTTCCGTCACCCAATCCGACAAAGGCGGCATCGTCTTCAATGGCGATCTCGACGGCTATAACAGCTACGCCCAAAGAGGCAATCTTCCCGTCATCGATGCAGTCACCAGCACCGCCGTTTCCTTCATGCCACGGCTCAGCCGGCTGCGGCTGCTGCGCCATTGGGGCGGGATCAACGACATGACGATGGACGGCAGTCAGATTATCAGGCGCACACCGATCAAGGGCCTCTATTTCAATGGCGGCTGGTGTTACGGCGGCTTCAAGGCGACACCGGCATCTGGCTGGGTTTTCGCGCATCTGATCGCCAATGACGAGCCGCATGAATTTGCGGGCCGATTTACGCTTTCGCGCTTTGAGACGGGGCTGGTCATTAACGAAAATGGGGCCGGGCCTTATCCCGGTAAGCATTAGGAGGACTTGGCTTGCATATCCCTTGCCCCTGGTGCGGACCTCGCCCGCTCGAAGAATTTCACTATGGCGGTGACGCGACGAAAAAGCGTCCCGTTGGGACCGAGCAGGCGGATCTGTCTGTCTGGTATGACTATGCTTACGACCGGGATAACCCGGCTGGTGAGCATCGCGAATATTGGCAGCACGAACCGGGATGCCGGTCCTGGCTGGTGGTGACGCGCGATACAACCACGCACCAAATCCTGAATGTTGAATTTGCGCGCCAGGCAAATGGCGAGGACAAGCCATGACCGCGCAGCCGTTCAGACTGTCTGCTGGCAGTCTCGTCGACCGGACGAGGCCAATCAGCTTCACATTCGATGGCCGTAGTTATGAGGGATATCAGGGTGATACTCTCGCATCTGCGTTGCTGGCTAATGATGTCCACCTCGCAGCCCGGAGTTTCAAATATCATCGGCCGCGCGGCATTTACACCTGCGGACCGGAGGAACCGAATGCGCTGGTAACGGTCGGGGAAGGCGGCCGCGCCGAGCCGAATATTCCGGCGACGATGGTGGAGCTTTTTGATGGGCTTGTGGCTAGTAGCCAGAACCGATGGCCGTCGCTGAAATTCGATGGCATGGCCGTCAACTCGCTACTCAAACCGTTTTTACCGGCGGGTTTCTACTACAAGACATTCATGTGGCCGCGGAGCTTTTGGTACCGGGTATATGAGCCAACGATTAGAAAGGCGGCTGGTCTTGGAGCGATTGCGCAGGAGCCCGACCCGGATCGCTATGAACATGCCCGTCTCCATTGCGATGTTCTTGTGGTTGGAGGCGGCCCGGCCGG
>CAZMAC010000228.1:0-3541 GCA_964564085.1 uncultured Hyphomicrobiaceae bacterium | reverse complement strand
AAGGAACGTCGCTGGACGATTTATGCAAAGCGATTTGTCTGTGCAACGGGTGCAACCGAGCGCCCGCTGACCTTCGATGGAAATGATCGGCCCGGGGTCATGCTCGCGGCTGCGGCCCGGCGTTATATCAATCAATTTGGCGTCTTGCCCAGCCGCCGCGTCGTTCTTTTCACGAATAATGACGATGCCTATGCGACCGCGCGAGACTTTCATCGCGCCGGTGCGCAAGTCACAATCATAGACTGCCGCGAGCAGGAGGCGGTTGCCGGATCCGATCAGCTCACAAACGAAATTCCAATCCACTATCGTCATATTGTCCATCGTACCCATGGATCGTTGCGCGTCAAATCGGTCGAGATTCGACCAATAGAGCGCGGCGAAGCAGCATCGACGGCGCAAAAAATCGATTGTAATTTGGTCTGCGTGTCAGGCGGCTGGAACCCCATCTTGCATTTGCTGACACATTGCGGCGGCCGGCCATCATGGAATAATGACGTCCAATCTTACATGATGGCTCCCGAGAGCGAAGATGTCCGCGTCGTCGGTGGTGCTGCGGGCACATTCGATTTGCAGCAGACGCTGCGTGAAGCCGGGCAAACTCTGTCGGCTTCAACCGCCGACGGCCCGCCGCCGAAAATAGAGCCAGTACAGTCTTGCGGCGTCGAACCGCTATGGCGGGTTCCCAAAGGCCTCTCGAAGGGCTCTCATTCCTTTGTGGACCTTCAAAACGATGTCACCGTCGCCGACCTCGAATTGGCGAGCCGCGAAGGCTTCGGCCGTCCGGAACATGCCAAACGCTACACGACACTTGGGATGGGTACGGATCAAGGCAAGCTCGGCAATGTCAACGCTCTGGGCATACTCGCCGAACTCGACAGCCGGCGCATCGAAGACCTCGCGCCAACGACATTCCGTCCGCTGTATCAACCCGTTGCTCTGGGCGCGCTCGCCGGTCCGTTTTGTGGACCTGAGTTCCGGCCCGTGCGCAAGACGCCGATGCATGATTGGCATGTCCAGCACAATGCGGTGTTTACGCAAGCCGGACTTTGGCTCCGCCCCTATTACTATCCAAAGCCAGGTGAGGATTTTGCAGCCGCCGTGACGCGCGAAGTCAGGACGGTGCGCTCAACGGTCGGCGCCGTCGATGTCTCCACATTGGGCAAGATCGAAGTGAAAGGGCCGGATGCAGGCATTTTTCTCGATCGCCTCTACATAAACTCCGTCTCGAAGATGAAGACAGGCCGTGCGCGATATGGCGTAATGCTGCGGGAAGACGGAATGGTTTTCGATGACGGCGTTGTTTCCCGTTTGGCGGCGGACCATTATTTCATTTCGGTCTCGACGCTCCACGTATCAGCCGTCAGCGAGCATATGGAATTTTGCCATCAGGTGCATTGGCCGGATCTCGATGTTCAGTTCTGCTCTGTGACGGAGGCCTGGGGCGCAATTGCCGTGGCTGGCCCCAAGTCCCGTATGGTTCTTCAGAAAATTGTCGAAGGTCTCGATCTGTCCCATGACTCATTTCCGGTACAGTCAGTCGGCGAGGGTACCATTGGCATGGCGAAAGTTCGGATCTCGCGGGTCAGTTTCTCGGGCGAACTTGCCTTTGAGGTGGCGATGCCGGCAACGCAAGGCGCGGAGGTTTGGGAGGCGATCATGGCAGCGGGCGACGCTTTCGGGATCACGCCTTACGGCACGGAAGCCATGACCGTCATGCGCACGGAAAAAGGCCATATCGCCGGTCCCGAAATGGACGGAAGGACGACAGCGGACGATCTTGGGCTTGAGCGCATGATGTCGCAAAAGAAGGACTATGTCGGGCGATGGCTGGCGCAAAGAAGCGGCCTGACCGGGCCTGACCGATTGCAGCTTGTCGGGATTCAGCCGGTTGATAAGAAACAAGCATTCAGATCGGGCGCTCATCTGACGACGGATGTCGGCGCGAGAGGATTTGGAGTCTCGATTGGCCATATTACGACGTCTGCTTACAGTCCAACTTGTGACGGCTTCATTGGATTGGCACTCTTAAGGAATGGCCGAAGCCGCATAGGCGAACAGATGCAAGCCGTATCGCCGCTGCACGAAGAAGCGACGCAGGTCACGATTGTCGATCATCGATTCTATGATCCTGACGGGGAGAAAATGAATGTATGAGGCCGGCATCACCGCGTGCAGGTTCGAATGGCGACCCGGTATCGCTCAGTTTCAGATTATCTTGCGCAACCAATGCAAGGACGAGGCAATCCAGCGGCTCCGCGACGCGATCGGTGAAGATGCGCCAGCTTGTCCGATGACGGGCATGCAGCTCGATCACTTTTCGATCTATGCGACAGGACCTTTAGAGTATTGGATGTTTGCCGAGCCTGCACATGCGGAACAAGCTATCGCGCGCGCGCATCAGATCTTCGGTGATATCGCATCCGTTTTCGATCAGAGCGCCGGCCGAGTCATGATGCGAATTTCCGGTGAAAAGGCGAAAGATCTTCTTATGAAGTGCACTGCGCTGGATCTTGAGGCATCATCCCAACCCAAGCCGGGTGCAACCCATACCACTGTAAATCAGGTTCCTGCCCTGATTGTACGGTGTTCCGAGCCCGAGCGCTTCGACGTGTCTGTACCCCGAAGTTATGCCGACTCGTTCGAGAAGGCTATGCAAACGGCCGCTCTGGATTTTGTTCCATCGTAATCGTCACCTTTCCTGCAAAACCATACCGCGTCGATTGAAGGAGTCCGGTCGCATACCGCGATTGGCTCAAAATATCGCGCAATGGCCTTCCGATAAAAAAACGAAAAACATGCAAACCGATTTCGTTCTGATGTGACCAACCTTTCATGAGCCCGCAATGGGATGCCGAGAAAGGCTCGGCGAGTAGGGGTTCAAATTGGAAACAACAGGAGAGTATCATGAGAACGTCATCGTTAATTATTGCTGCATCTGTCGTCGCGACCGGGCTGACATTCGGTTCTGCGTTTGGCGGCGAGGCCCAAGCAGGGCCGCTGGTCCAATCGATGCCTCAAATGACAAAGCTGGCAAAGTTGGAGAATTCCCAACTCATCCGTACAAAGAGCCGGGCAAGAGGATTCCGCTCACGTGGCAGCAGCCGTATGCGTAGCCCAGGATTTGGTGGCGGTCGCAGCCCCAGCTCGACCAGCCTTCCGAACGGTGGAGGCGGCAATGGAGGATTGACGTCACGACCAAATCCCAACCGCCCAGACTTTAACGCTAGTAACGGCAAGAAAGCCGGCAAGAAGTTGCATTTCCACTTCCGGGTCCACGGCGGACGCCGCAGCTGGTGCCACAGGCACTATTTTAAGGTCCCCGGAATGCGCTTTCATAGAAAAGTTCGCTGTGGTCATCGCCACTATCGCGCCTATCGGAGCTGGGACTTCATATACTAAACGAGATGCATGACGAGAGGAGTGCCCCCACTTTGAAGACGGGGGCATTCACTCAACCCCAGCTTTCTCGCCAGCGAGCCGTGATCGTTTTCGTTCGATTATTGTCTGCATCCTCGCGCTTTCGGGTTGAATTGGTGCGACG
>CAZMAC010000227.1:0-5404 GCA_964564085.1 uncultured Hyphomicrobiaceae bacterium | reverse complement strand
CCGCGTACATCCCCGCCTTTGCGGGGTCAGTCTTGGACGCGCGTTGCTCTAGCGCGAGCCTGAATGAATTTAGCGATTCTGTCCTGGCTTCCAGAGCAGATCTTCGCGACCTTTGCCGTTAACGTAACGACTTGCCACAAATAAAAGGTCAGATAGCCTATTGAGATATTTGAGCACCGGATCATTCACTGGTTCGGCTCCGTTCGCAGCAAGCTCAACAACATGGCGTTCAGCGCGGCGGCAAATCGTCCGGGCCAGATGAAGACCGGCGGCGGCGGCATTCCCACCAGGAAGAATGAAAGAGGTGAGCGGTTTCAGCTCGCTGTTCATCCGATCAATTTCGGTTTCGAGCCAGGCGACTTGCTCATCCGTGACCCTGAGAGGCTCATAAGACAATTCTTCACCGCGATCCGGAACGCATAAATCCGCCCCGAGATCGAAAAGATCGTTTTGAATGCGCTCCAGCGTATCTCTCAGCTCGCTTTGATCCGGTCCAAGCGCCTGTCGCGCAACGCCTATCGCAGCGTTCGTTTCATCAACCGTGCCATAAGAAGCCACGCGCAAATCGTATTTTCGTAGACGGCTGCCGTCGCCAAGTGCAGTGGTGCCGTCGTCGCCAGTACGCGTATAAATTTTTGTAAGTACAACCATTGGTCCTGTTAACCACCTCATTTGAGGCAGCAGATTACCACCGATAACCTAAACGAACACCCGCATTTGTGAGGCCTTGGTTCTCGTCACACAAACCGGCATTCGACATATGGTCGACTGTGGCCATCACGCTCATCTGCCGGGTCAGATGAACACCGACTGAGAGTGACTCGCGAAATTGAACCGTACATCCATAGGAGTCAGGATTATTGTTATCCGTCTCGCCATCATGAATGGCTGCGCTGAAGCTGGTCTCGAGAAAAAGCGCATCTGTCAGATGATAATCCCAGGTCAAACCGCCATATACCTGGTTGATCCCATAATCTGTGGTGAAAGTTGTCCCAAGATGAAAACGCGGTGTCAGAAAAGCGTTTAGAAACGTATCTGCGTAATCACCGACGACTTTCGGCGTCAGAAGTTCACCGTTGATCGAGATGGTGTCGTCGCTAGCTCCCCCCGGATCCAGATCGGCGGCAAAAACCCCGAGACGAGCCTCATTGAAAAGGTGAAACGCAGATGGTCCGCTGAACCCATCCGCCGAGGCAGATCGCGGCATGGCGACCAGCGAGGCGGTAGCGAAGAAAAATGCATGAAGCAGGCAAATTGAAGCTCGTCGCATAGCCCCACTCGGTTGAAGTGGCCGAAGACGCGTACGCGATGCCCCCTCGCAAATTGCCCAAGTCCATCTCGCCAATCCGTAGCGGGAAGTCAAACCTTAAGTTGTAGTGAATAGCTATTTTCAGCTTGTGCAGAAAAATTGTCACGGCATTGCCGGGATTGAGATTTTACCGGGCAAAATAAATAGCGGCCATTGCGATCACGATTGCGATGAATTGCAGGATGATGCGCCAGCGCATTAAGGTCTGACTACGCCCCGGATTGGAACCACGTAGCATGGTCCAAAGCCCAAGAACGAGAACGGCTCCAACAGCGATAAGCATGATCGGTAACACGGCATTTGCAATTTCGCTCATCTCACTCTTTCCGTATGGATCCTCTTATCCTGCTTCAAATGACTGAGAATTTAGATCAATAGCCGGGAACGATGCGATCGATGCGGAAAGCCTTTGGGGGCAGGCATGACACTCTTACTTGTTATGTTTGACTTTGGTCTTCTATGCAAAAATATGGCGTTCTCGTGCGCGAGCCTCAGGCGTTTCGCCCGGCAATCATCCAGTAGGTGAAACCGCCCGTGAACCCGGCCGTCGCGATGATCGCGAAATATTGGGCGGAATAGGCAGGGCTCACATCTGCCTCCTGGACCGTGGCGATTATCGGCATTATGGCTGCGGCGGCGCCTCCTGCGAGGATGTAATAGAGGATTGAACGGACCCTCGCCACCTCACCAATGACGACAACGGCTATGGCGGGTAGTAAAGTGAGGACGGGGGCAACATTAAAAAAAAATGCGATGACGCCGAGCCCTTCATTCAATGTTTGCGACATTTCGTCAGCATTCTCCGGCATGAAAGACGTCGCCTCGCTGGCCGCCCAGCGAGCACCGAGAATGAAAAGCGTTATGGTCCCGGCGACTGTCGCTAGAATAAAGCCAAAGGCGGTTACGATTATGCGCCATATTGCCGGCCAGATCACGAGACCGGTCCTGAAACATCGGCCTGCTGGAAACGACCAGGATTACGAAGACTGGCTCTCATCTTTTCGCTTGCCGAGCGAAGCTGTCCGCAAGCGGCCATAATATCGCGCCCCCGCGGCGTGCGGATTGGACTTGCGTAGCCGGCGCGATTGACGATTTCAGCAAAACGTTCGATTTGTTCCCAATCAGAGCACTCGTAAGGCGCGCCAGGCCAGGGATTGAACGGGATCAAATTGATCTTTGCCGGGATGCCAGCAAGAAGCCGGACAAGCTCCCTAGCGTCGGCAATGCTGTCATTCACGCCTTTTAGCATCACATATTCAAAGGTAATGCGTTTTGCGTTCGACAACCCAGGATAAGCGCGGCATGCGTCCAGCAGGTCGCGAATCGGATATTTACGGTTGATCGGCACCAGGATATCGCGAAGTTCGTCATGCACCGCATGAAGCGAAATGGCGAGCATAACGCCTATCTCACGGCCCGCCCGTTCGATCATCGGGACAACTCCGGAGGTCGACAAAGTAATCCGGCGCCTTGAGATTGACAGCCCTTCAGCGTCAGAGGCGATCTCCATTGCCTGCTTAACATTTTCGAAATTATAAAGCGGTTCCCCCATACCCATGAGGACGACATTCGTAATCTTTCGTTCCCCGTTTGGCAGGCCATGTGATTGATCCGGGCTAGGCCCGCCGGGCCAGTCCCCAAGCCGGTCACGTGCAAGCAGGATTTGTCCGACGATTTCACCGGATGTGAGGTTGCGGACAAGCCTTTGCGTGCCCGTATGGCAGAATGTGCAGGTGAGGGTGCAGCCAACCTGGCTTGAAATGCAGAGCGTGCCGCGGTCGGTCTCAGGGATATAGACGGTTTCGATCTCCGGCGCTTTTTTATCGGCTGGTGACGGTTTGAGCCGCAAGAGCCATTTGCGCGTGCCATCAGCGGATATCTGCTCGCTTACGATCTCAGGTCGGGAAAG
Source organism: uncultured Hyphomicrobiaceae bacterium (assembly GCA_964564085.1). Lineage (GTDB taxonomy): Bacteria > Pseudomonadota > Alphaproteobacteria > Rhizobiales > Rhodomicrobiaceae > JAHQVI01. Next base: position 2,186 of record CAZMAC010000227.1, on the reverse strand, counting down.
CTCGAAGCACTCCGCCAGAATGCCGCGCAAATCCTTTGCAATGTTAGTCATTGTCGCAAAATCGCTTGCACCGCGGCCGTAAATCCAGCCCCAGAGTTGAGACACCCGCATTTTGCGCTGCGTCTCGGGAACGCCAAGCATGGATAGCTCGATCAAAAGATCGCTGCGGCTAACGCCGATCAGCTCTTTTTTCTCATCCTGTCGGGATGGGAGACCAGTCTCGCCCGCTATGCCAGAACTCACATTGCTCCCATCAGGACGATCGGCACGAAGCGTTTCATCCATAAGTACCGCCTAACTCGCAGCCGTTCGAGGCGATGAAAAATTCAGGGGCAAACTTGCTCGACGTGATTCAGAGCCGCCGTTAAGCCGAAAAGCGAATACTTATCTTCGGTACTCGTGCCACGGCTCGATTCGCCCTTAATCGTCAATGTTGAGCCCTTGCGCATAGCGTCGACTAGCTTTCGCTCTTCGGCCGGGTCGCGCATGAAGGCTTTGTCATCCTTGGGGTAAAGCTGGAAGCTATCCGATCCGACGGCAACGATTGGAGTGCTTTCTGGCTTGAACGTATATCCAACTTTCACGCTCAACTCATTCTTAACGCCATCTTTTTGCCAGGTCGTGAGATAGAGAAAGATTGAGCCGCGATTCACGCCTCTCGGCGAGGTCGACTTTGGCGCGGAAGCTGCAAAACAAACTTTCTCATCATTCGCTTCATGCACGAAAACCTGCCAATCTCTGAACGTCTTGAGAAGCTTCGCAGTTTGAGCAAAAGCGGGCGATGCGGCAATGAGCAAGCCAGCAGCTATGCAGGCAGACGCGAGTCGCATTCCTAAAGACCTCCGCATTGGTTTAAATTCAACGCGCTACCTATAACCATTTGAAACTTACTTGGCCAGATGGCCAAAGCAAAATTACCAACTCTTCATTCGCGCGCGTTCCGGCGCGAGGGGCCGACACTTAACGGACGCGGTGCAAAAGGTCCCAGCGTCCTCACGCGATCATACATAATGATTGCGCCGGCCATGGCAACATTAATGGAAAACTGGGTCGGGATACGAATCAGATGATCGCAGCGCTTGATCACTTCCGGTGATAGTACTCCCAGTTCAGGTCCCAGGACATAAGCAGCCTTCATCGGATGACGAAAGCTGGGCAAATCTTGTGCCTCATTCATGAGTTCGACACCAACCAGACGGCAATCTCCGGGTAAGCTCATTTCCTCCTGCTTTTCCCAATGATAATAGGGAATGCGGTTCAGGGTGTTCGAGGTATCAGAGGAAAAGTCCAACGCTTTGGGATGCGCGCCGATCGTAAAAACGAAACTTGCTCCGAAAGCATGGGCCGACCGGATAAGGTTTCCAAGATTGAGTGGTTTGGATATGCGTTCGGCACCGATCCCAAAATAGCCGCGTGCTTTGTTGCTTTCGCTCATACGATGAGGCATTTCTATCTGAACCGTGGCGCTATTTCAGAATCGGCCAGCTTGATGCTTGTGATAGCCCTACCCGTTGCAATGCCTTGAATGCAAGGCCGAGTCGTCCAACGATGCAACGACCACATTCCTAAGAAAAGCAGACACAGATTTTCAATCTGATAAATGCGCAAAAGAAGATGTCATAGCAGCCATTTTTAGATTTGGAATCAGCGTTGTGGACGACGCTCTTGTAATAATTCTTTAACCTGAAATCTAGGCAGTCTCGTTTATTTCAAAATCCTCAAAACTTGTCATTAGGCTATAAAGCCTTTGCTAATATGGGGAGGCCATCCTGACGATATCTGTGGAATATAATCGGATTTTTGCCATGGAAACTTCAGCGATCCCGCCAACAGGCTACACTGGTCAAAGCACAGCAAGAGCATTTCAAGCGACCAGCCATAATTTTATGCTCCGCGTGCAAGGTGCAATTGGACCGAAATCCTTAAGCGGGTATGGGATGGAAGGTAGCGTTCTTGTTGCCTTCTCATTGGGTAATGACGGCTCTCTCATGGCGTTGCGCATTGCCAGATCAAGCGGTTTTGATCAACTCGACCGCGCAGCCATGCAAATTGTGGGGAGTACCGCTTTTCCTAGTCCGCCGGCAGGACTAAGCGTCATCCACCGGACCTATGTCTCGTCATTCACCTTTTCCTAGAGCCTGTTCCGTTCACATGGAATCGGAACGAGGCTCTAATTTGTTGTTTTG
>CAZMAC010000226.1:0-5423 GCA_964564085.1 uncultured Hyphomicrobiaceae bacterium | reverse complement strand
GGAACAACCAGCGCTACGTGGCTCTCCGTGTTCATCCCCGGCGCGGCGGCAGCGGCCGCCGAGTTCCAAAACATCGAGCTTAAATGATCACCGGCCGCCGAGCCGGCAAAAGACATGCCCTGATAGTAAGCAGATTGCTCGCGGACTGCGAAAGCACCAGCCTGGGCTGCTGTTATCGTTGCGGCTGTTGCGCAGATCAGCGCCGTCATGCTGACGCCAATTCTCAACACGTTCCCCCGAAGAACACGCATTGCTTTTCCCCCTGAATTGCCGGCCGCATTTATTTTTATTGCAGGCGGCATGCTTGCAGTTGTCACTCAAGCTATTCTTTGCCCAGCGTGACGCTTTACGCAACCGTCATGATGAACGCCGAAATTCTTTGAAAACCGCTATTCTGTGTCTGCCAGATGAGATTTTCTGATAAACAACAATTGAAGAAAATGGTAATAAGCATTTGAAAAAATTGAATTTATATTCTTTTGAACAAACATAGTGCTCACAAGTGACGGCTGTTTGTGCCAGACGCAAACGGGCTCCAATGTGACAGCGCTATAACAACTTTCGCGGGATTTGTTGCTGATCTGATACAGACCCCGATCGCGATCCTTGGCTATCGAGGATATAGGTAAAAAGCCTTAGAGAGAGACGAGTCCGGCCTAAAGTCAGCACGTCATCGCAGAATTTGGCGCATGGCCGGTTTGCCGTTATTCTCACGTCGGAATTTTAGACCGCTTAGCACTGGAGACAAGAATGGGCACCGCCCGCGCAAGCATAATCTTGATCTTGTTTATGCTCCTCACGTTTCCGCTTATGGCTATTCAGGCAGCGCTCCTGGCCTTGCGCCTGCCTGCCGCGCGTCACGTGCCGCACTGGTATCACCGCCTCGTCTGCGGTTTGCTCGGCGTGCGCGTTCATTTGAGCGGCGCGCCCATCGCCCCCGGCCCCGTCCTGCTCGTCTCCAATCATATTTCCTGGCTCGATATTCCGGTTTTGAGCAGCATTAGCCCATTGAGTTTCGTAGCCAAACGCGAGGTTTCCACCTGGCCTTTCATCAGTACGCTCGCAAAGCTTCAGAAAACGATCTTCATCGACCGGACCAAACGAACGGCTGTTGCGGAAACGCGAAAGGAAATCCTGGAGCGTCTGGAGGACAAGGAACGCATTATTCTGTTTGCCGAAGGCACGAGCAGCGACGGGAATCAGGTGCTTCCGTTTAAAAGCTCGCTATTTGCAGCGATCGAGCCGAGTGAGCGTAATGGCGACGGCTATCTCATCCAGACCTGTGCCATCGTTTACACCCATATTCACGGATTGCCGATGAACCGCCAGCAGCGCCCCGCCATTGCCTGGTATGGGGATATGGATATGCTGAGCCATGCCTGGGGTGTCTTGAAAGGCGGCCCGCTCGATGTACGGGTGCGTCTGGGGGAGCCGATTTCCATTGGAGAACTTGGCGACCGTAAGAAACTGGCGAGCGTTGCTTTTGAGCGTGTGCGTTTCGACTTTTCTCAACTCTTGACGGGGCGTTCCGGTAAGGCGCATGGTGCAGCGGAGAAAAGTGAAACATTTGACACTGCCGTTTAGCGGACGGACGACGATTCTTGGCTAAGACCGTTCACATCAAAACCTATGGCTGCCAGATGAACGCCTATGATTCGAGCCGTATGGCCGAAGCATTGGCGCCGGAGGGGTATGCGCAGACCGACGATCTGGAAGACGCCGATCTGATCGTTCTCAATACCTGCCATATCCGGGAAAAAGCCGCCGAGAAAATTTACTCCGAACTGGGACGGCTGCGGCTTATCCGCGAGGAGCGCCGTGCGCGCGGCATTCAAACGACGATCGCGGTGGCCGGCTGTGTGGCCCAGGCCGAGGGCGCTGAGATTTTGCGGCGCGCGCCGGTCGTCGATCTTGTGATCGGCCCGCAGAACTATCACCGTCTGCCGGACCTGATCCGCCGCGCTCATGCGACGGGGGACAAAATTGTCGATACCGAATTTCCCGCAGAAGATAAATTTGCCGAGTTGCCTGCGCGCCAGCAGGTGAAAACGCCGACCGCTTTTCTCACGGTTCAGGAAGGGTGCGATAAATTTTGCACCTTCTGCGTGGTGCCCTATACGCGCGGCGCCGAGTTTTCTCGTCCGGTTGCTGAAATCATGGCGGAAGCCCGCCGTCTAGCCGGTTTCGGTGTTCGCGAATTGACGCTGCTCGGGCAGAACGTCAATGCCTATTCGGGGGAAGGCCCAGATGGCAAGGCTTGGAGTTTGGCTCGTTTGCTGAAGGCGCTCGCTGAAATCTCAGGACTGGACCGCCTGCGTTACACGACAAGCCATCCGGTCGATATGAGTGCGGATCTGATTGCCGCGCATCGCGACATCTCGCAGCTCATGCCGTATCTGCATTTACCGTTTCAGGCGGGAGCCGACCGGATCCTGTCGGCCATGAACCGCAGGCACACGGCCGCCGAATATCTCGATATTGTCGCGCAAATTCGCGATGCCCGCCCCGACATGGCGCTTTCGACCGATATCATCGTGGGCTTTCCCGGCGAGACGGACGCTGAATTTGAGGCCACGCTCGATATTGTCAAATCCGTGAATTTTGCCCAAGCCTATTCCTTTAAATATAGCCCGCGCCCTGGCACGCCTGCCGCCGCGATGGAGAGCCAGGTCCCCGACCCGCTAAAAGCGGAACGCCTCGCGGTCCTGCAAGCGTTACTGAGCGGTCAACAACTGGCGTTCAATGAAGCGCAAATTGGGCGGGTATTGCCTGTTCTACTTGAGAAAAAGGGCCGGAAGGACGGCCAACTTGCCGGGCGTTCACCCTATCTTCAGCCGGTTCATGTCCAATGCGTAGAGGCCCGGATAGGTGAAATCGTGTCTATGCGCATAAGCGGTGCTAGCGCAAACAGCTTAACCGGTGTCATAATTCCGGAAGACGGAACCGCTATGGTGCAGGAAAGTCCGGTCCTGCTCAGGAAGACTGGAAGCTTATTGCTAGATAACGCATTATCGCCCCAATAATCAGGAGAGGGTGTTTGCCTCAATTGCGTGAATCCGCATCCCAAGCGGTAAAAAATGGCGGCAAGGGCTCAGTAAAAGGCAAACGGGCCTTTCGCACCGAAATTCACTTCGACAATAACCGGCTTTTGGCTGACCTGCTCGGCGAGTTTGACGCGAATTTGTCCATGCTGGAAAACAAGCTGGCCGTGGAGGCGGTTGCCCATGGCAATGTCGTCGTCATAACCGGGACCGAGCATGGCTGCGATCTTGCCAAAGACGTTCTGGAACATCTCTATCGCCGTCTTGAAAAGGGCCACAAGATCGGTCTGGGCGATATTGACGGCGCAATCCGTCACGCATTGGCGCATGGGGTGGATGGCAAGAAGGTCGGACATACAGGCGCCGGCCAGCTCCGGACCCGCAAGCGGCTGATCTCGGCGCGCACGCCTACGCAAACGCGCTATATCGAGGCGCTGCAATCCAAAGAGCTGGTCTTTTCGACCGGCCCGGCTGGGACCGGCAAGACCTATCTGGCCGTGGCCCACGCGGCTGCGCGGCTTGAGCGCGGTGAAATCGAGCGCTTGATTCTATCCCGCCCGGCTGTTGAGGCGGGCGAAAGGCTCGGATTTCTGCCTGGCGATTTGAAAGAAAAGGTCGACCCGTATTTACGCCCTCTTTACGATGCACTTTACGATGTCTTGCCGGCGGAAAAGGTTGAACGTGGAATGGAAAGCGGTGTGATCGAAATCGCACCGCTCGCTTTTATGCGTGGGCGAACGCTAAGCCATGCTACAATCATCCTTGACGAGGCACAAAATTGTACGTCAATGCAGATGAAGATGTTCTTGACGCGCCTGGGCGAGGGAAGCCAGATGGTCGTGACAGGCGATCCATCGCAAGTCGATCTGCCGCCCGGGCAAACGTCGGGGCTCCGGGAGGCGATTGGCCTTCTGGAAAATTTGCAAGGGATTTCTCATATCCCATTCAGCTCCGCCGACGTTGTCCGGCATGAGCTGGTATCACGGATTGTGGAGGCGTATGAGAAAGCCCATAAGGGCTGATCATCAGATTTGAAATGACTGAAACCGCATTTGCGCCCGACTCTGTCAAGCGGGCCTGCGACGAACATGACGGCTCCTCTGATGAGGACCCTGGACCTAGTTGCTACCATCTTTTAATCGCGCATGATGGCTGGCGAACGCTGGACGGCGTCGAACCGCTTCTTTTGCACGCCTATGAGGCCTGCGCCGATAAGCTGCCTGAGATTGCGGGCCGCGAGGTCTCACTGCTTCTGTCGAGCGATCGCGAGGTCGCGGAGCTGAACGGGCGTTACCGGGGCCAGCAAAAACCGACCAATGTGCTTTCATTTCCTGCCGCCGGAAATCACTTAGCGGGCGTTTCTTCGCAGGAACTTGGCCCCCTGGGGGACGTTATTATTGCCTATGAAACGGTTATGCGCGAAGCAGCCATATTGCAAAAGCCGGCGCTTTTCCACCTGGCCCATTTGAGCGTGCACGGGCTTTTGCATCTCGCTGGCTTTGATCACCAGAGCGAGGAAGACGCAGAGCGCATGGAGCGCATGGAGCGCGACATTCTCGCGTCAATCGCCATCCCAGATCCTTATCCGACCACCCTTGAAGAAGAGCTGGCGGACGCCAGCTGACATGATCCATGGCTATAAGCAACAATTTTAACGGTTACATCGCGAACGAACCCCCGGAAAACAGCCCAAGCTGGCTGGACCGTTTGGCGTCGAATCTTGGCTTTTCCAATCAGGTCGATGCGCGTTCGATCATAGACGAAGCGTTGCGCAGTGACGACGGTACGGTCTTTACGGCCGCCGAGCGCGCTATGCTGCAAAAAACGCTCAATTTCAAGACCTTGCGCGTTGAGGATGTCATGGTTTCGCGCGGCGAGATCGTCGGGGTGGAAGAGGACGAAACGCTTGCCCGTCTGCTGTGCGTTTTCGAAGATGCCGGCCATTCCCGCGTTCCGGTCTATCGCGACACGCTTGATGAGCCGCTCGGCATGGTTCATGTGAAGGACCTGATGGGCTGGGTCATCGCTGAAGGTAAGAAGGATGCCTCCGGCGAAGGGCTTAACCTTGGAACCGCCGACCTGTCCAAGACAGTTGCGCAGGCCAAGCTGGTGCGTGAGTTGATCTTCGCACCGCCTTCCATGTCGGCCCTTGATCTTCTGGTGCGGATGCAAAGCCGTCATATCCATCTGGCGCTCGTTATCGATGAGCATGGCGGCACGGACGGGCTTGTCTCGATTGAGGATCTGCTTGAAGAAGTCGTCGGCAATATCGAAGACGAGCACGACGCTGATGAAGAGCCGCTCATCCGGGAGGAGGCCGGCGTTCTGATCGTCGATGCGCGCGCCGAGATCGAGGATGTCGAAAACCGGATCGATCAACCG
>CAZMAC010000225.1:0-5437 GCA_964564085.1 uncultured Hyphomicrobiaceae bacterium | reverse complement strand
AGGGCGCGGTGCGCTGTATGCAGCTCGCCATGCAGGGGCTGGACCGGAAGATCGACTATATCAATCCGCATGCCACATCCACGCCGATTGGCGATGTCAAGGAGATCGAGGCTGTTCGCGAGGTCTTCGGCGGCAAAGTCCCACCGATCTCCGCGACAAAATCCTTGACCGGGCATTCCCTCGGTGCGGCCGGTGTGCAGGAAGCCATCTATACGCTTTTAATGATGAATAACGCCTTCATCTGCGAATCGGCCAATATCGAAGAACTTGATCCAGCGTTCAATGATGTGCCTATCGTCAGGGAGCGGCTGGACAATATGGAGCTAAACTGCGTAATGTCGAACAGCTTCGGCTTTGGGGGAACGAACGCCACGCTGATCTTCAAGCGTTACGACGCTTAGGCGCTTCGACAAGCGGCGCTTTAATAGAAGCTGAGAACCGATCTGACATCGAGAGCAAGCATGACTGGGATCGATATCGCTAAGCCGGGTCCGTTGATGGGTGGCAAGCGCGGGCTGATCATGGGCGTCGCTAATGATCGCTCCATCGCTTACGGCATCGCGCGCGTCTTGGCAGGGCAAGGCGCGGAGCTCGCATTTACCTATCAGGGCGATGCTTTTGGCCGGCGGGCGGTGCCTCTTGCCGAATCGCTTGGCGGTAAGATTATTGTCTCCTGCGATGTGATGGATCTGGCCTCAGTCGATGCTGCTTTTGAAGAAATCAAAGAGAAATGGGGCTCGCTCGATTTTGTCTTGCACGCCCTCGCCTTTTCGGATCGCACCGAGCTGAAAGGCCGCTATGCGGATACGAGCCGTGAGAATTTCAAAAACACGATGGTTATCTCCTGCTTTTCATTTACGGAGGTGGCCAAACGCGCGTCGGCTTTGATGAATAATGGCGGATCGCTTTTGACTCTGACTTATGGCGGTTCCATGCGCGTCGTGCCGCGCTATAATGTCATGGGTGTTGCAAAGGCCGCGCTTGAAGCCTCGGTCCGTTATCTGGCAATGGATTTCGGTCCGCAAAATGTCCGTGTGAATGCGCTTTCGCCCGGACCGATGAGAACCCTTGCCGGAGCAGGCATTTCCGATGCGCGGGTTCTCTTCAACTATCAGAAAATGCATTCCCCGCTTGGCCGGACACCCACGCTCGACGAAGTTGGCGGCGCAGCACTCTATCTGCTTTCGGATTTGTCGACGGCTGTCACCGGCGAAGTTCACTATGTCGACTCCGGTTATAATACCGTTGCCATGCCGCGTCCGGAAACGATCAACGAGACGGGTGAGGGAACGGCTGTTGTCAATGGCAATAGCGAGACGCCCGGCGGCAGTGAGCCCGTCAAGGCACAGGCGGCCGAGTAAGCGAACCGTCATTTTTTTGTAAATTTTTGGCCGAAACCGCCGTCAATGCTTTGGCTGCCGCGATGAGCCACTGTCATTCGTATCCGTTCTTCCAGAGGCAATGAGCAGACAGCGCGTTTTCGTGGGAGAAAATTCAATATTGCCTCGTTTCTCTAACGCCTTATTGATGTGGCACCCTGCAGCAGGTTAAAGAGAAGTGGGTACACGACCTCATGAGACATCCGACTCACATGAGAAGCTATCGATAGCGGGCTGGGTGAGGGACACTTGACCGATATTTTGTCGGAAACCGCGCCGCGACCTGCACGATACGCATGGCATGGAGGATCGCAGGTCCGCCAGCGAGAGCTTCGTGCCGATATACAAGGCCTGCGAGCCCTCGCCGTTATTTCCGTCGTTTTATTTCACATCTGGCCGCAAGCACTTCCCGGTGGATATGTCGGGGTCGATGTGTTCTTCGTCATTTCCGGCTATCTGATTACGGGAATGCTGTTTCGGGAGTTGCAGGACACCGGCCGGATTTCGCTTCTGAAATTTTACGAACGGCGCATGAAACGGCTGCTGCCGGCCGCCAGCCTTGTTCTGATCGTCGTTGCGCTTGCCACACCCCTCCTGCCCCCCGCACGTTGGGAAGAGACATCTATCGGAATTCTGGCGAGCGCTCTTTATGTCGAGAATTGGCATTTGGCCTGGCTTGCCGTCGATTATCTCGGGGCGGAGAATTCGCCAAGCCCGGTTCAGCATTATTGGTCATTATCGATTGAGGAGCAGTTCTACATTCTCTGGCCACTGATTATGATCGCTGCGGCGGCGGTTTCTTTTCTCTCGGCAAATCTGCGCATGCGCCTGATGATCCCGCTCGCCGCGCTGACATTTGCCTCTCTCGCCGCATCGATATGGCTGACGCAAGTCAGTCCGGCTTCGGCCTATTTCGTTACTCATACAAGATTGTGGGAACTCGGTCTCGGCGCGCTGCTTGCGATCGCGGTGTTGCCTGATTTCCCGGCGCGGATGCGCGAGACCATGCGTGTCGTGGGTCTTGTCGCAATTCTCATTTCTGTTTTCAGCTATTCCGGGGAAACTGCTTTCCCTGGCTATGCGGCGCTATTGCCGACGCTTGGCTGCGCTCTCGTCATTGCGGCGGGCACGGATGCGGGACGATGGACCGCTTACCGCCTTCTGGCGCTGTCCCCGGCGCAATATCTCGGGAACATCTCCTATTCCTTCTATCTTTGGCATTGGCCGCTGATCGTCTTTGCCGGTCTTTATGCGCCGGGTGGTTTCTCGATCGTCCACGGCCTTGCCTTGTTTCTTGCAAGCGTGGTGCTCGCGGATTTGACAAAGCGCTTTGTTGAGGACCCCGTCCGCTATTGGCAAACGGGGTCAATCAAGGCATTTGCTTTCGGCATCGCCTCGATAGGCTGCTGTATTTTGAGCGCCACGGTGATTTACAAATATGTCGCGATGCAGGTCATCGAATCTTATGGTGACTCGCCTGATTATCCGGGCGCTCGCGCATTTCTCGAAAATGCGGCTGTGCCGCGCGTGGGGTCTCCCATCCCGCCCTTGACCTTGTTAAAAAGGGACCGGTCGCAAGCCTATAAAAAAGACTGCCATTTAAATTTTGAAGACACGGAGCTTTATCCTTGTGTTTTCGGCCCCGAGACCGGGAAAAGGGTCACCCTGATCGGTGACTCGCATGCCGCCAGCTGGATACCGGCTCTCGCCGTTCTGGCGGATCGTATGGACTGGCGTATCGAAACGCATACGAAAAGCGCTTGCGCCCTTTACAGGAAACCAGCCCTGCGCCGTGACCAGCCCTATCCTGAGTGCAAGGAATGGGGGGGAAAGCTCCTCGCTGAGCTTCGCCGATCTCGCCCCGATATTGTTATCCTGACGCAACAAAGGTTCGGCCGTGTTGCGGATGAGGATGGCAAGCCGCCGCACGAACAGACCGCCGCGGCGATTGTCGAGGTCTGGCGCGAGATTCAAGAGGCAGGTGCGAAAGTCATAGCTATTCGGGACACGCCCGCCCTGCCGTTCAAGCCTGACGAGTGTTTATTGCGCGACATTGGCTGTTATGCAGATCAGTCCCAGGTCTTAAAAGATTTCGATCCGATCGTGATCGCGCATGGTCTGGCTCCGGATGTGCCGATGATCGATATGACGGATGCGGTGTGTAAAGATCAGAAATGCCCTATGATCATCGGCAATATCGTGGTCTGGCGCGATTCACACCATCTGACCGCCAGCTATGTCCGAAGCGTGGCATCGGCTTTTGGCGAACGGATTATCTCCGCTGTTGGACGATATGATGTCCGCAAAGAAGATCATTCCCTTGCAGAGTAATATTGTCGCTCTGTCAGCGGCATCATAACGGCCAGACGACCAGCAGCAATGGCACCGACACCAGAACGACGATAATCTCAAGCGGCAGTCCCATCCGCCAATAATCGCTGAAACTATAGCCGCCGGGGCCAAGCACGAGAATATTGTTCTTATGCCCGATCGGCGTGAGGAAGGCGCAGGATGCACCAATGGCGACCGCCATCAGGAACGGGTCGGGATTGGCGCCAAGTTTCTTTGCCATTTCCAGACCGACCGGCGCCGCGATGACGGCTGTGGCGACGTTGTTGAGAACGTCGGAAAGCGTCATCGTAATGACCATCAGCAAAGCAAGCGCAACCCATGCAGGCGCACCCGCCGTGACCGCGAGAATGCCGTCAGAAATCACCTTTGTCCCGCCTGTCGCTTCCAGCGCAGCGCCCAGAGGCAGCATCGATCCGAGCAGGATAATGACGGGCCACTCAATCGTGGAATAAACCTCCCGCCCGCCAATGAGGCCCAAGGCGATATAGGCGAGGACGCAAAGGGCGAGCGCAATGTAAAGCGAAATGACGCCAAACGAGGCCGCAACGATCGCGGCAACAAAAAGCCCTGCCGCAAGCGCGGCCTTGGACTGTTTGGTCACAGCCAGCCCGCGCGGCGCAAGGGGAAGGCAGCCGGTCCATTCGATGATCTCACTCTGCCGGTCTTCGGGCACGAGCAGCAGGAGAACGTCACCCGCTTGAATTTTGAGTTTGCGCAGACTTTCCGCAATGCCCCTGCCGCGCCGCGAGATGCCGACAAGCGAGACGACATGGCGGTAAAGCATCCCCGAGCTTTGCGCCGAGCGGCCTTCCAGCCATGCGCCGGGCGGGACGACGACCTCGATCAAAGTGAGATCTTTGAGCGCGTCTTTCTCCTGTTGGTCGCGTATCAGATATTCCAGCCCCAGATCGCCGATCACTTTATCGACGTCTTCACCTGCAGCCTCGATGACCAGGACATCGCCTTCTCTCACCTTTAGCGATGGATTGAAGGTCGACAGACGGACGCCGCCCCTTACGATCGCAACAAGCACGGAGCCTTTTTCCTCAAGCCGCGCATTTATGTCGGAGGCAGATTCGCCGATAATGTCCGAGCCTTCATTAACGCGCGCTTCGGCGACATAATCATGCAGGTCGAACCCGTTCTCGCCTTGCGTTTTCCTCGATGTGGCCGGGATCAGCCGCCAGCCGACGAGCGCGATGAAAATCAGCCCGGCAAGCGCCGTTGCACCCCCGACAGGCGTGAAATCGAACATACCGAACGGCTCGCCCATGGCTTTTTCGCGGAAGCTGGCAATGACGATGTTCGGCGGCGTACCGATCAGCGTGGCGAGACCGCCAAGGATCGTGGCGAAGGAAAGGGCCATCAGCGTCGTGCCCGGAGGACGCTGGGCTTTGGCGGCGGCCTGCATGTCGAGCGGCATGAGCAGCGCCAGGGCCGCGACATTGTTGATGACGGCGGAGAGCGGTGCGGCGATGATGGACATCAGGCCGATATGATGCGGGACCGAGCGCGGACTGGCATTGAGCAGGCGGCCGAGATGGTCGACGACCCCGGCATTGGTGAGCCCGCGGGAGACGATCAGCACCAGCGCAATAATGATTGTTGCGGGATGAACGAAACCGTCAAAGGCCTGATCGGCCGGTACGATGCCGAGCAGCAGCGCCGCCAGAAGCGCGCGGAACGCGACAAAGTCATAACGCCAT
>CAZMAC010000224.1:0-5460 GCA_964564085.1 uncultured Hyphomicrobiaceae bacterium | reverse complement strand
GGCGTAGCTGGCGGCATTGAAGGGGATGAGATTTTCAACTTCGGCGCAGGCGGTCCAGTGGTCCGGATCGCATATCTTCATCAATCGCTCATTGGTCCAAATCTCCGGATCACGCGGCGCGAAGGCCCCTTGGTCTTCGGCCATGCTGAAAAACCAGGCCGAGACGATCCACATAATCAGAATTGCGACGCCGAGCCTGTGCGGCCGGTAGCCATAGCCGGTGAAGAGGCCATAAAGATGATCCGTAAACAGAGCAAATGGGCGGGACAGGGCCGAGGTCGTGCGAATGTTGAAAGGATGAAGCAGCGACTCTTTGAAAAGCCCGATCTGCCTGGCTTCGTGGTCGTGGCCCATCTCTCGCAGGACCTTGATAAGTTGCTCGAAAGGCTGTGGCGGGAGGGGTCCGGCCGATCGCGCGATCCCTTGACGCAACAGCCATCGCCGACGCTCATCGACATCGATCCTTTTAGCAAAGCGATTATAGACGAAACCGTCCAATAAGATGTCACAGGGCATGCGCCCTTGCGGTGTCTCGATAAATTTAACCGGCCAGGATTCTTCATTATCGACAAGGACATTGACATGTGCGCCCTTCAGGTTCAGGGACCCTTCGATTTGTGCTTGTTCGTTGTAAGGGGCTGACCAGGGGCCGAGCCATAAAAGCCCCTTTATCGTGGTATTGTTAAGGTTCAGAGCGTCCTCGGCGCGCGCCGGTTCGCCCCAATCCGGCGGGTTTTCCGCCATTTTGTTTTGCACGAAGCGCGCGCCATAGGTCGCGAGATCGCCTCCGATTTCAGCGCCGGTAAATCGCACCTTGCCATTTGCGACAAAGCCGTTTGTGAGCCAGACATTGCGGCTGATTTTCAAACGCCGGCAGGCCAGAGCATCGCCTTCCGGATTGCTGAGTTGAGCTCCCAACATATCGAGATCACCACGGATCTCTGCTCCCATCAAACGGATCGAACCGTCGCACCGGAAATCATCCGCGAGCGAGACACTACCGGCAAACTTTGCGTCATCGAACACCGCACCGGCGCACCGGCTGCCATTGAGCACGAGAGTAATAAAATGCGCGTTGCGCGCTGAGAGTTCGCCGTCGATCCAGCACTGCGTCAGCCGGATGGGCTTTAAGTGTTCCGCATAATCGAGATCGATGCCGCCTTCGATGAACGCGCCGTTAAGTTGAACGCCTCTTTCGTGAACCGGCGCCTCCTCATCTCCGCCGAGCATAAGGAAACGCAAAAAAGCGGGCCGGACCCGCGTATCATCGGCTGGGAAGGCAGGGCGCGTGTTGGAAAGATTGCATCTTTGCCCGTTAACGGCCGCTTCAAGGAGTTTCTCCTCGCCGTCATAGAGGCCATGGGGCGTATCGACACCGTCAATGCGAAAATCCGCAAGGCGTCGGCCAGGGCCCCGCCCGTTTGCCCGGTTCCGCCCATGCTCTGAATTTTGCTCATCAAGCATGAGGTCTCACCTACCGCTCCTTAGCCGCTGCCAACCCTCTTCACCCAGCCGAAGCTAAGTCTGTTTGGGCAGCGGAACAGATCGGTGAGGATAGCAAACGCGATGTTAAAGGGTAAGTCAGGAGCTGAAAAATAGGCCTGGACGCAGGAAGACCCGCAGCACATCTATTACTCGGGTGATATGAGTAGTGGCTGAAAGCGGGCAATGAATCAACCACTGCCCGCTTCTTGACCGATCAGAGCACATCAATAATCGTCGTCGTCATACCGATCGCGTTTCTTGCGACGATAGCGATACTCATGATCGTCATCATCATCATCGTCGTCCCAATCGCGCCGATGACGGTCCCGGTCGCAGCGGACATTGCCGATGCCGGGGATATGACGGTGATAGCGAACCGGCCCCCATTCGCAATCAAGATGCCAAAAATGAGCTTTCTTCGTAAGCCCGGAGCCCGCAGCAATTGCGGAATTCATGTCGGATAGCGGTGCGGCCTGAGTGGAAGACACAAACGCACCAGACGTGGCAGCAATTGCTGAAAGTAAAATGGATAAGCTGCGCATAAAACTCTCCATGCCTTTATGGATTGATCAGTGAGTTTTTCGCTTTTAAAAGCTTAACCCTGTGTGAATGAACGATGAGGCAATATTTAGCTCTTGCGCCTATTTTGCACCGGAAGATGCTTTGTCATTATTTTTGCTACAGATTTTTGCCTCTGCGCACGCTCCGGCATTAGCAGACTTGAATGAAACACTCGAAATTTGTCTTTGGATTTATGATATAAAATGAAAATGTCTCTGAAAGGCGCAGTAAAACTGTGAACGGCACAACAATCCTGCTCATCATCGGCGGAGGAATCGCCGCCTATAAATCGCTCGATCTGGTTCGGCGTGCCCGCGAACGGGGCGCGCGGGTCAGGGCGGTGTTGACGGCAAGCGCGGAGCATTTCGTTACGCCGCTCTCCGTTTCCACGCTTTGCGAAGAAAAAGCCTTCATCGATCTCTTCGATCTGAAAGACGAAACCGAGATCGGTCACATCCAGCTTTCGCGCGAGTCTGACATTATCATTATCGCACCGGCGACCGCCAATCTGCTTGCGAGGATGACGCATGGCCTGGCTGACGATCTTGCAACATCCGTGCTGCTCGCCGCCAACAAGCCGGTCCTAGCCGCGCCTGCCATGAATTGGAAGATGTGGGAGAACCCGGCAACGCGGCGCAATATCGACCAGCTCCGCGCGGACGGCGTGCAATTTTTCGGACCAACGGAAGGCGCGATGGCCTGCAATGAATGGGGTATGGGGCGGATGGCCGAACCTGCCGACATTCTCGACGCGGCGCAGACGGTCCTGGACGCCAAGTCCGGCCCGCTCGCCGGCGTCCATGTTCTGGTCACGGCCGGCCCAACTCACGAACCCATCGACCCCGTTCGCTATATCGCCAATCGCTCCTCGGGCAAGCAAGGCTACGCCATCGCAGACGCAGCGGCAAATCTTGGCGCGCGCGTCACCCTCGTCTCCGGTCCCGCCCATCTTCCCGCGCCGCGTCAAACCGAAATCATCCGCGTTGAGACCGCGCGCGAAATGCTGAGTGCGGTCAAAAAAGCGCTTCCCGCCGATATAGGCGTCTTCACGGCGGCCGTTTCTGACTGTCGGACAAGCAGCAACCGGAGCCAAAAGATCAAAAAAACCCTGAATGGAAAAACACCGGCGCTCGCCCTTACGGAGAATCCGGATATTCTGCGCACGATTTCTCAGGACAATGCGCTTCGACCGCAGCTTGTGATCGGATTTGCCGCGGAAACCGAGAATATTGTGGACTATGCAAAGAAAAAGTTGGCTGTAAAGGGATGCGACTGGATCGTGGCAAATGACGTTTCCGCGGAGAAAGGCGTGATGGGGGGAAGCGAAAACGAAATCTTGCTGATCGATGCCAACCACGTCGAGGCTTGGCCGCCCATGCCGAAGGAAGGCGTTGCGCAGACGCTGATGCAGCGAGCGGCTATCTTCCTGAACCAGCAGAACAACAAACTCTCTGCCGCGGCAGAGTAGCGGGGTAAAAATGGCTCTCTTTCAAAGTTCCAGGCAACCCGTCATTCGGGTCCAGCGGCTGCCTCACGCTGAGGGCCTGCCCTTGCCCGAATATAAGACCGAGAATGCGGCGGGCATGGATCTGATTGCGGCCTTTGCCGAAGAAGAGACGATTTTCCTGACTTTGAACGAACGCATTCTCATTCCGACCGGCCTCGTAATGGAAATCCCGCAAGGCTATGAAGGCCAGATCCGTCCGCGCTCCGGCATCGCGCTGAGCTATGGCGTGACTGTGCTGAATAGTCCCGGCACGATTGATGCCGATTATCGCGGCGAGATTAAAGTCCTGCTCGTCAATCTTGGGCTCGAAACCTTCACCATCGAACGCGGATCGCGGATCGCCCAGCTGATTATTGCACCCATTACGCGGATGTCCCTGAAAGAGGTCGCCTCGCTTGACAGCAGTGCACGCGGCGGCGGCGGCTTCGGCTCCACGGGCCGGTAATTACGGTATATATCCATGAGTCTCAGCGGCCCGGAAATTCAGCGTTATAAGCGCCATCTGCTCCTGAAAGAGGTCGGCGGCGCGGGGCAGCAGAAACTGAAACATGCACGCGTTCTCATCATTGGCGCGGGCGGGCTTGGTTCGCCTCTCCTGCTCTATCTTGCGGCGGCGGGCATCGGACATATCGCCGTTGCCGACCATGACGAAGTCTCGCTCGATAATCTACAGCGCCAGATCGCTCATGAAACGGCGGACGTTGGCAAGCTCAAAGTCGACAGCGCAAGCGAGACGGTTGGCCGGATCAATCCGCATGTGAGGGTTGAGACGATCCCGCAAAGGGTCACGGCAGAGAACGCACTCGATCTGATCTCCGCTTACGACATCGTTGCCGACGGCTCCGACAATTTCGATACGCGCTATCTCGTCAATGACGCCTGCTATCTTGCCCGCAGGCCGCTCGTCTTCGGCGCACTCGGCCCGTTCGACGGTTATCTTTCGACGTTCCGCGCGTTTGAGGCCGGCGCGGACGGTAATCCGAACCCGTGCTATCGCTGCCTGTTTCCCGAACCGCCGCCGCCCGGCTCGGTCGCACGCTGCGAGGAAGCCGGTATTCTCGGCGCCGTGGCAGGCGTGATCGGCACGCTTCAGGCAACCGAAGTGCTCAAAGAGCTGCTCGACATTGGCAAGTCACTCACAGGACGTCTACTGATCTATGATGCGCTTGGCGCACGCTTTGAGACCATGAACTACGCTTGGGACCCGGATAATCCGCTCAATGGCGAAAAGCCGACGATCACGGATCTCAGCATTCACCTGAAAAAGGCCGCATAGAACGCATCCTCCAAAAGGCGGCACCGGTTTTCGGAAGAGGTTCTATATCTCCTTCACAACCGCCTATGGCCTGAGTCGTACAAATCTTGAAATGTCAGCAACCTCAAGATTCGTGAAGCGGCCATGCAAAATACCGTCATGAAGGAACAGCATCGCCTTCGTCTTCTCACAATCGACTCCGCAATAAACATTGTGCTCGGCGTCTGTCTCTTGGCATTGCCGGGGAAGACAATAGATTTCTTTGGGCTACCGACGACAAGCACTTACTTTTACGTCATCCTGCTCGAGGCGGTATTGCTGGGGATTGGCATAGCTCTTTGGATCGAACGCAAGAACGAAGATCGTTGGCACGGTCTTGGTTTGGCTGGAGCGATTATTATCAACATTCTAGGCGCGGCAACGGTGCTGGTTTGGTTGCTTCTCGATCCATTCAATCTGCCGATGCACGGATATATTGTCTTGTGGGCAGTGGCACTCACCGTCCTTGGGATCGGGCTTGTTGAGTTGGCTGCAATGGCGCGCCGACCCCGTTGACGCTTGGCTTCCGGCAACACCTCGAAGCAAAAAATAGGATGCGCAGGCTTTTCGCCGGCGGCAGATGCGCGTAGTCGACGCGGTTTGAGGGAATCGC
>CAZMAC010000223.1:0-5465 GCA_964564085.1 uncultured Hyphomicrobiaceae bacterium | reverse complement strand
GAAGTGGATACCGGTTCGCCGCTCGGAAAGCGCTGTAAAACAAACAATTAGAGCCTAATCCGCTCCGATTCAATCGGAGCGGATTAGGCTCTAGATCAACCGACGTTCAATCGGGATCGATTGAGCGTCGTTAAGTTGATCTGTTTCATAGAATTAGAGCAACTGTCCGCGTCCGATTCGACGCGCGTTGCTCTAGGCGCCTGAAAAGTTTGTGTGCGGGCGGCCGCGCTTGCCGAACTATAAGCATTTAAGACGATTGTTGTGTAGCGATTATGTGCGACATTGAATTGTCCGCGCCGGTGATTTAGACAATCCGCTCTGGAAAGACCATATTGTCTTTGCCAGTATGCGTCACAATGAAATCGACTGAGGAGCAGGAATGGTTCGTTCGGCGATTAGCCAGACGCTATTGGTAACAGGGCTGGCCGTTTTCCTGGCCGGGCATGCCGGTCTCCAACCGGCGGGCGCCGCCTCGGGCCAGAAAAGTTTTCGGGCATGGGTCGCTGACCTCTGGCCGGAGGCGAAGGCGGACGGTATCTCGCGCGCAACTTTCGATCGCGTTTTCGCGAAGATGAGCCCTAACTGCAAGCTGCCCGGTGTGTATTGCCCCGGGGAGCGGCGCAAACCGGCCGGCCGCAAACTCAGCGAGCGGACCGGACTTCCCACGTCCTGCAATAAAATAACCCAGACGGAATTTCTGGAGCCGGAGAAATATTTTCCGCCCAAATATATGCGCCGTCTCGCTTTGCGCGGGCGTGAGATTTTAGCTAAGCTCGAAGCGCAGGGGCCGAAAACGCACGAGCATCTTCTGGACATCGAACGCAACTTCCGCATTTCCCGGAATATGCTGATGGGGCTTTGGGGCCGTGAGACGGCTTATGGCGAAGCCAAGCTGAGCTATAACGGTTTGCGCGCGCTCGCCTCTCACGCCTATGGCGGATATAAGAGCCGGCGCGGCTGGAGCCGCAAGCAGCTTCTGGCGGCTTTGCAAATGGTCGAACTTGGCCATATCGGCGTGAATAATTTTCGCAGCTCCTATGCCGGGGCAACCGGCCTCACGCAGATCATGCCGGATGAGTTCCTAGGGTTCGCGGTCGATGGCGACCGGGACGGCAAGCGCGATATCTGGAAGTCGATCCCGGACGCGATGGCGACGACGGCCAATGTGCTGAAGGATCGCGGCTGGCATAGCGGGGCGCGAAGCTGGGGCTACGAAATCGAGCTGCCGCCGCCGAGCCGCAATTTCGATTGCACGCTTGAGAGCCGGACGCAGCGTATGCCGATCGGGCACTGGGTTCGCAAATACGGCATCGCGCGCGTTCCCCGGCACGGTGTCCGCCAGCCGCCTTTTCCGAATTCGAACAATCTGGGCTATCTTGTTCTACCGGCCGGCGCGCGTGGACCGGCGTTTCTGGCAACGGAAAATTTCGACGTACTGCGCAGCTACAATCCTTCCGATCTTTATGCGCTGTTTGTCGGCCATCTGGCCGACCGCGTCGGCTGCGATACGGAGACCCGTGAATGCACCTTCCATACGCCCTGGCCGAAATCGTCGAGCAATGATTTCGCCTTCTCGGTCGAAAATCTTTGCCGCCTTCAAATCGCTCTGAAAAAACGCGGGCATCTTGAGGGCACGCCGGACGGCCTTTTCGGCGTTCAAACACGCGTTGCCATCGGGCGGTATCAAAAAGCCACGAAGCGCACGCCGGATTGCTATCCGACCCGGTCGATCTTTAAAGAGTTGACCGGAAAGCCGCGCTCGCAGGCTCTGAACACACGGAAATGAACAAGCGCATAGGAATTTAGAGCATTTTCAGGAAAAGCATGGCCCCGTGAAGACGGGGCTGGCAACCGGTTTTCCGTCCCAAAATGCGACGAAACAATCAGTTAGAGTGTGCTCATGACTCTAATTAAGCTGGACAGACTCTCGAAAGCGGGCAGTCTAAAAATTGCCCCCTATTCGCTTTATCAATTCTTCTTGGACACACTCGCTCGATCGCAATAGACTGCGCGAGCTGGAGATTTGAATGATCAGCCTATCGATCCTGAAACGCTTCTACCGCCTCTTCTGCTCGGGACGGCGCTTTATACCTGTGCTTATGTGCGCAGCCTTCGCATTTGCTGCGACGGCGGAGTTTGCCGCAGCTCAATCGCCATCCTTCGGCTTCAGAACGCGCAGCTATATCAATCCCTTCCCTCAAACCGACCGTTATCATCTCCATGTCTTGGGCGATTATCTTGCGGCCGGTCTTGCCCGCGGATTGGACAATGCGTTCGACAATGACGGCACCATCAAAATCACCAATTCGACCAAATCCTCCGCCGGTCTTGCCCGCCCGGATCGGACGAACTGGCCGGCCGACATCAACGATCTGGCCAAGGCCAAGCCGATCCATATCGCCGTCGTTATGATGGGCATGAATGATGTGCGCAATATCCGCACGCCAGAGGGCAGAGCGCGCTGGGGAACCGAGGAATGGCGCACCGCCTATGCCAATCAGGTTGACCGGCTCATCAAGGCTCTGAAGGACAAGAATATCGCAGTCTATTGGGTTGGACTGCCGATCATGGCAAAGGGAAAAACAAGCGATGCCATGGCGCTGATCAACGATATTCTGCGCGAGCGTACCTATATCAACGGAACGAAATTCATCGATACCTGGAGCGGTTTCACCGACCAGCTCGGCGGATATACCGCTTACGGTCCCGATCTGACCGGCCAGAATAAGCGGCTGCGCCGGCCGGACGGCATTTCGTTTACGACGCGCGGCAATCGCAAACTTGCGAATTTTGTCGAGGTGATTTTGCGCCGCGATCTGGCGGCGACCCGCAAAGAGCGCAATGTCTCTCTTGCAGGCGATGAAGAGGAGCAGACGCGGCTTGTCCCGAAATCGGACGATGAGGGCTGGTCAGCGGCGACGTCGGAAACGCAGGAGCAAGCATCGGACGACGGCACCGAGGAGGCGCGGCCGGCCCGCCAAACGCCGACCCCTGGCAGGGAAACCGCCGTTGGACCCGGGCCTCAGCCGGGCGGTGCGCAGACCCAAGCAAATAACGCCGGGCCAACGAATAATGGGCCGCAGCCCGCATCGACGGTTTTTGCCAGCGGGTATTCCCCGCCCGGTGAAACCATCATCGGCGATATGAGCGAGGGGGTCACGGGATTGGCGACCGTTTCGCCTTTGAACGATTTAAACGCAAATTTGGGCGAGCGCCGTCTTCCTGTCACGGAGCGCCTTTATTATAAAGCATTGGTGAAGGGTGAACCGCTCAAGCCGAAACCGGGCCGGGCCGACGATTTTCGTTGGCCTAGAAGCTGATAACGGCTTAAGTTCATCTGGTGTGTAAGCGAGTAGAGGGAAAACAATTCGTTATGGAGGCATCGGCAGACTCCAGGTCCCATCGTCGGGTACGGATTGCGGCACTGGGGCTTCTCGGATTTTTGCTGACTGGGTGTGTCCCGGAAAGCCAATCCGGCAATCAGGAGAATAGCGAGCGGAGCAGCGCGCAGAGTTCCGTTGCGGTCAACCGTTCATCCAAGAGCGATCCCGGCGCAAACGATAAGAGCTCGGGGCTCTCGATCCGATTTAGGAAAGATGCCGACCGGTCCAGGCAAGAGCCAAGCCGGAATCTGCGCCCTAATCGTGAAGCTGCGATTTTTACAGCCGGAACAACGAGCTATTCAACCGATGATGGCGTCGAGCCGATCCCATCCATCGAAGATATTCCCGAAGTTCCGACCGAAATCGCGCTTGCCCGTTTTTTTGCATCCCTCGCCGCGCTTGAGAAGCAGCGTGAGGATCGAACCGTAACCATCCTGCATATCGGTGACAGTCACATCGCAGCAGACCGGTTTTCCGGAAGCCTTCGCGAGCAACTGCAAAGCCGGTTCGGGGACGCCGGACGGGGGATGCTGACACCCGGTCTTTATCGTGCGCAAGGCGTCAAATTCGATCGTGGCGGGAAATGGAAAGTTGCACTCAGCACGGGCGACGCCTCCGGTCCGTTCGGCGTAACAGGCGCCAGGCTCAGCGCGGATCAGCAGGACGCCTGGCTTCGTCTGACGGCGAAGGACAAGTCGTTCGCCTGGTGTGAGATTACGCTGGAAAGCGGACCCGACAGCGGGACGCTTATGGTCGGACTCGATGGCGACATTAAAGAAGCCTCCACGCGCGATGCCGAGCAGGGCTGGCGGAATCTGAGGATCGATCATTCGGCGCGCGAACTCATGATCCGCCCGAAAGGCGATGGCGTCGTCACCATTCATTCGGTGGCGATCGGCACAAACGAGCCAGGTGTCAGATACATCAATCTCGGTCTGCCGGGTGCAACCGCGCTGACCCCTTTGAGCTGGGACTCCAAATACCTTGGAGGCGATCTTAAACGTCTTTCGCCCGATCTCATCGTTCTGTCCTACGGGACCAATGAGAGTTTGGCAAAAGACCTCGATCTCAATGAATATGAAGCCAAGGCAAATGCTGCGATTTCGCGTTTGCGCCGCCTGGCGCCGCAAGCCTCGCTTCTGGTGATCGGACCGCCGGATATTGCTCAAATGCCGAAATTTGCGGTGAGATCCGGCCGTGCGAGCGATGTTTGCCGCGCGCTGAGCCCGGTTGAGCGTGTGGATTACGCCAAGCGTATCGAAGCGAGCGATCCGCGTCTCGCCCGCTGGCATCCGCCCGTCAATCTCGCCGCGATCCGCGCAACCTTGCGCCGGCTGGCGGCAGCGCATAGCGGGCTGTTCTGGGATTGGTCGAAGCTGATGGGCGGCCCCTGCGGTATCCATGCCTGGGTGCACAGCAATCCCCCGCTTGCCGCAAAGGATCATATTCATCTGACCGAGGAAGGTTCCCAAAGGTCCGCGCGTTTGCTGTTCCGGGAAATCATGAGCGCCTATGACAAGCAGAACCGGACGGCATCGGCAAAAAAATAGCTATCCAGCAAGGCATCATCTATTCAATCAGGCTTAGAGCAGGGGCTTTTGCTCTAAACTTGCCATGCTCGGATTGCCGCTTGTCGCATGAGCGAGCACTTTCCGCATAACGCTCGGCAGCGCCGCATCCTTTAGCGCGGCGTGCGGATACCATTCGCAGCCATCCGGCTTTTGCCCGCGCGGGACGTTCAAGGCACGAAGCACTTCGAGTTCCAGATGAAAATGCGTAAATGTATGGCCCACCGTGCCCGTGAGCCGCTGCCACCCGCTCTTGAAAGGCGCAGCTCCGATTTGATCGTCCTCAGTGATCTGCCGGTCTGACCAATCAGTCGACGGCACCTCCAGCATCCCGCCGATCAGTCCCTTGGGCTGGCGCTGGCGGAGCAGGACTGCGCCGTCGCTGCGGATCGCGACAAAGGCGGTGCCATAGCGTGTGGGGCGCTCTTTCTTGGGCGGTTTGACGGGCAAGGTTTCAGCGATGCCGCGCCGCCGTCCTTCGCAATCGACCAGCAGCGGACAGATCCCGCATGAG
>CAZMAC010000222.1:0-5494 GCA_964564085.1 uncultured Hyphomicrobiaceae bacterium | reverse complement strand
CAGATAGAAGGGGCTGTGGGGTAATCGTTTCCGATTATTCGCCCGATGCTCTAGTACAGATTAAAGGGATATATCTTGCGCCAGAGACTCTGCGGCTTTTGTGGCAAGCGCGATAGCTTTTTCACGCGCCTTCGCATCGAAGCGGGTGATCAGGCCGGAAATGGTCAGCGCGCCGAAAAACGAACCGCTCGCCCCCAATAACGGTACAGCAACAGATGCCGTATCGGGATCGCGTTCGCCGAGCGATACGGAAAAACCCTGGGCTTTAATTTGATCCGCATTAGGATGCCTTTCATCCGTGTAAGCACCAACAAGATGCCCCGCCGCACCCTGATTGAGCGGCAGGCGCGTGCCTTCGTCCAGATGATGGCGGATGGCCTGGCTGCTATTATGGCGGATCAGACAGATCCGGGCATCGCCATCGCGAACATAAAGGGAAGCACTTTCCCCGGTCGCCTCGGACAGATATTTCAGCACAGGCCTTATATGAGCTGCGGCGTCAAAACGGTTCCGGTACTGCACACCGAGCCGCCACAAAGTTGGGCCGAGCTGGAAATGGCCGTCACGGCGCCGGCGCAAATAGCCGAATTTTTCAAGAGAGGCGGCAAGCCGCAGGATGGTGCTTTTGTAAAGCCCGGTTTTTTCCGCAAGCGCCTTGAGAGGCAGGCTTTCATGGCCCGTTTCAAAACAATCGAGGATCATAAGCGCTCTGTCCACGGCCGCAACGCCATTATCGCTCATCTTTATCTTCCTCTATGCCTTTTATCTTTTTCTTTCGCGCCCCTTGTAACATGTGCTTTGGTCTTTACTTCATCTCCCGAAAGGTTCATTATAGAATAGCGTTCTGTCTAATAGAACAAAATAATGTCGTAAGACGGATTTTTTCAGACGCCGCCGTAAAGCGCATACAGCGTCGGGCACCGGGAGGACAATATGCGAAAGCAATTAACACCATTCGTCGCGGCTTTAGTGTTGAGCTTCGGACTCAGTACTGCCGTTAAAGCGCAAGAGATCATATTCAGCGCCGTCGGTCCGACGACTCAGGACTATCAAATGGCCGTCGCCTGGTCGAACCTGATGGCTGAAGGCGATAGCGGCCTAAAAATGACCGTTGTCGATAACGGTTCGGTCAAAGGTCTGCGGCAGGTTGCGGCCGGTCAGGCCGATATCGTCGCGATTGGCGCGCCTCACTATAAGGACGCCACGGAAAAAGGCGGCAAGTTCAAGCAGGATCCGGACGATCTCATTCCAAAATATAAGGATATGAGTACGCTTTTCGCCATCACGACGAGTGCGGCACAATATGTGGCGCGCATCGAAAGCGGCGTCAAGTCGATCCCGGGATTTAAAGACAAGACCCTTGCAATCGGCCGTCCCGGCGGAAATGCCGGCCGCGTAACGACCGCTCTGTTCAAAGTCCACGGGATCGACCTCGAAGCCGGTGACGCAGACGGACAATATTTAAAATATCAGCCTGCGCTTGAGCAAATGGCCAATGGTACAATGGATGCCACGCTCGTTTGGGGCGGCGTTCCTCATGCCGCGGTTGAAAACGCATCCCGCCAGATGAAGCTGCGCTTCGTCTCGCCCGACCCGGCCAAACTCGACGCGTTCCGGAAGAATATCTCCAACGGTCAGTATTACGTCTTCCAGAAGGTTCCGGCGAATATTCTGGAAAAGGCTTACGAAGGACGTGTGGCAGCCGAAGGTCCGGCCTATTTCTGGACTTTTCCTTTCATGATGGTGGTCCGCAACGATATGCCGGAAGAGACGGCATATAAGCTGGTCAAGACTTTTTGGGAAAATATCGAAAAAATCAACGGCATGAGCCCTGCCCTCGCCTTGATTACGAAAGAAGGTGCGCTCGAAGCGCTGTCGGCGGACATTCATCCCGGCGCGGCCCGTTATTACCGCGAAGCAGGCATGCTGAAATAAGACGAAGCCGAAAAGCGATCTTGTACAGACGATGTCCCGAATGCCTGAGAGGTCCGCAGAGTTCCCCAGCACTCTGCGGGCCGCTTTTTCTCTGATTGGCCAGCTCTGTTGTGCAGCGATTGCGGTCTTCGTCGCGGCGACAACGATTTTCGGCAAATTTCCGGCTGAGGCGCAATATGCGACGGTACTGACGCTTGGGCTCGTTGCCGTGTTTCTTCTCAAGCCCGGCCCACTGGCGCGCGGCGACAACATAACACTGGCCGATGCCGCGCTGAGTCTGTTGCTGGTCCTCGCTGCAATCGGCACCGGCGTCTATTATCTTTTCAATTACTACGACATCGCCGCTTTTCGCGAAGGCATTCCGAACACGGCGGATCTCACCTGCTATGCCATCGGCACATTCATCGTGATCGAGGCCGCGCGGCGATCCGAAGGCTGGCTGCTCGTCGGCGTTGTTCTGGCCGCATTCGCCTATATGGCTTATGGCCATTTTATGCCGGGCGTTCTAAACCATCGCCCGATGCCGCTCTCCAACGCGCTTGAGGTTGCCTATAGCTATAAGGGCATTTACGGAATTGCGCTCGGCGCGGTCGTCGATGTGGTCCTCGCCTTTGTCATTCTCGGCGCGGCGATCCGTGTCTCCGGGGCAGGCGATTTCTTCAATTTCATCGCCTTGCGGGCAACGCGCGGCATGCGCTCCGGTCCGGCTCAAGGCGCAATCATTGCCTCGACGCTATTCGGTTCCGTCAACGGATCGGCCCCGGCGAATGTCTCCTCCACGGGCGTGCTGACCATCCCGCTTATGAAGCGCGCGGGCTATTCGGCGAGCTTTGCTGGCGGCATGGAGGCGACGGCCTCATGTGTCGGCCAGATCATGCCGCCGATCATGGGTGTCGGTGCGTTCATCATGTCGGAAATCACCGGCATCCCTTATGCGCAGATTATGCTAATCGCAATCGTCCCGGCCTTTCTGTTTCTGTTGTCCCTATCGGTTGCCGCGATCCTTGAGGCGCAGCGTCTCGGGATCAAGCCGGATGAAGAGACGTCATCTGAGGTATGGACGCCGCTGCGCACTTCGCAGGCGATTGTGCTGATCTCCGGCTTTGGATCGCTTCTTGTCTTTCTTTTCTCAGGCTATTCGCCGACCTTCTCCGGTCTTGCAGCGGCGGGCGTTACGCTTGCCTCTGCGATGCTGTTGCCAAAGACCCGTCTCGGTTTGACCCAAATCTGGGCGTTTCTCGTTGATGGCGGGCGCGACGGGCTTTCCGTGCTGGTTGCCTGCGCGGCCATCGGCGTTGTCATCGGGGCCGTGACATCGACCGGGCTCGGCATCAAGCTGAACCAAATGATTGTCGCCTTCGGCTCCGGGCAGCTTCTGCCTGCGCTGATCTTGGCGGCGATTTGCTCCATCATCCTCGGGATGGGCCTGCCCACGGCGGCCTCCTATCTGATGGTGGTGTTCGTTGCCGGGCAATCGCTGATCGATCTCGGCATCAGCACGTTGCAAACGCATTTCTTCGTTTTCTACTACGCCGTGCTTTCGGCCATCACGCCGCCCGTGGCCCTCGCCGTCTTCGCGGCGGCTGCCATTGCAGGCGCAAAGCCTATGGCGATTGCTGGGAATGCGCTGCGTTTATGCGCGGTCGGCTTCGCGCTTCCCATCATCTGGATCTATCACCCGGAAATTTTCCTCGATAGCGTCAGCCTGGAGACCCTGCCGGTCGCCATTGCCAAGCTCGCCGGTTTTATACTCGCCATCATCGCCTTTAACGCCGCCCATATTGGTGCATTCTGCCTTCCGCTCTCACTCAGCTACCGGCTGTTGCTTGCGGGCGGCGCGATTCTTGCCGTCTATCCAGCTGCCTTGTTTCAACTCGCAGGCGCAGCGATGATTGCCGCCCTGCTTGCAGAACGCTATTTCGCTCATCGGCGTCGTCTTTTACCATCTCAAACAGCACAATAACTGACGGTCGCGGATCAAACCCTCATGGAAAGCGAAATCAAAATCATTCCTGCCGAACTCTGGTCCCGCCTGCCGGATCACCTGCATCTGTCCGGACGCCGCTCCGGCTGGGTCGACGCCAATAAGCCCGGTATGACCGCGCATTCATTCCTCGAAGGCCCGGCCTTTGCACCCGATGGCGCGGTCTGGCTCGTCGATATTCCCTATGGCCGGATTTTTCGTGTCAGTCCCGACGGCGAATGGTCCGTACGCGCTGAATATGATGGCTGGCCAAACGGCATGCGCATACGCCCGGACGGCAGTTTCATGATCGCCGATTATAAACGCGGCATCCTGAGCCTCGACCCGGAGAGCGGCACGATCACCCCGATCATCGAGACTTATCGGAGCGAGGGCTTCAAGGGCTGCAACGATCTCTGGTTTGCGGCCGACGGTACTCTCTATTTCACCGATCAAGGCCAGACCGGTCTGCACGATCCCTCCGGGCGTGTTTACCGCGCCGATCCGGCGTTGGAACGGCTCGAACCCTTAATCCGAAACGGTCCGAGCCCGAACGGTCTTGTCACTGATCTGGCCGACAAAGTGCTCTTCGTGGCGATGACACGCTCCGGAGAAGTCTGGCGTCTGCCGCTGTTCCCGGACGGCACATCGAAGGTCGGCGTTTTTGCGCGTCTTCCCGCCGGTGTCAGCGGCCCGGACGGCATTGTACTCGACAGCGATGGCAATCTCTATGTTTGTCATGCAAGCCGGGGCGCAGTGTTCGTTTTTAGTCCGCTCGGGGATCAAATTGCGCAGATCGACTGCACTCCCTTCGGTATGACCACGACAAATCTCGTGTTCGGCGGCGCCGATGGCACGGATCTTTTCATTACCATTTCCGATACAGGTGCGATCGCCAAGGCGCGCGGCTTGGCGAAGGGCCGAAATTGGCCCGCATAATTTTGCTCAAGACCTACTATTCCTGCCCTACAAAACCCGGCGAGCCCGCACTCATGCGTATCAGCCCATAACGCTTAGCCCGCACCGCCTGTGGACAGTTTTTGCTTCCTAAACAGCGCACTTTCCACATTTGCCGAAATATGTCTTTCCGCCGAGCGCGCTGAGAAAGCACGTTTGGAGCATCAGCTTCATGTTTTTGAGCGGAAAAGCCGTTCATCGGGCTGGCTGCTCAAGAAGCTCGGCCGAAAGGTGCTCCATGCAACGCAAATATCACCAGACGCGGTCATGCATCCCTGAAAAAACGGGCGATTCGGCTGCATTGAGGGTTTATTCACCAAGCCACCAATTCCTCACCGAAACTTATCCCCGCCCCTCTACGCCCTCTTATACTGCCCTCGTCGCTTCCCTCACGGGGCGCCGGGACTCGAGACCGTCTCAACTGGTGGGGAAGCGATGCGGCGCCTGAGGAGTCGAGGGACCCGGCGAGCTTAACGGCGACCCGGCCTCGGCGTGGGAGTAACGACACCCATACTCAGGGGCTCTGTCAGAAGGGCCGTGGTCCGTGGTGGAAAGAGCTCATCCGCCGTAGACGGATCATAGCCCAGCGGCCCACCTGCCATTGGGATATGGCAGGTCCCAGGTCATGTGATGTGTTGG
>CAZMAC010000221.1:1399-5539 GCA_964564085.1 uncultured Hyphomicrobiaceae bacterium | reverse complement strand
GGATGATTTCGGATTGACCGCGTCCAAAACTCTTGTGAAAGAAAGTCGATCCGCCGAGTTCAACGGAACTTCACATCGAGAATTTCATAGGATTTGTGGCCGCGCGGGGTGACGACTTCCACCACATCGCCGGATGCCTTACCGATCAGCGCACGCGCAATCGGGGAATTGATCGCAATCTTCCCGGCTTTCACGTCGGCCTCAAATTCACCGACGATCTGATAGCGCTGCTCTTCATCCGTGTCCTCATCGACGATCTTTACGGTTGCGCCGAATTTAACCGTATCGCCCGAAAGCTTGGATATGTCGATCACGTCAGCGCGGGAGAATTTGTCCTCAAGCTCAGCGACGCGCGCCTCATTCATGCCCTGTGCGTCCTTGGCCGCGTGATATTCGGCATTTTCGGAAAGGTCCCCATGGGCGCGCGCTTCTTCGATGGCTTTGATGATACGTGGACGCTCGACAGTCTTACGGTGTTTGATCTCAGCTTCGAGCGCGGCATATCCTTCTTCTGTCATTGGAACTTTTTCAAAGGACATTCCCTAATTCTCCTTTGGCCCTAGAACGTCCCCGGGCCAATTTTCTGTCAACGAATCTCTTAAAACGGAAATGGTGGCAGTTGGACGATCTTGAAAATTATTCGGCCGTGCCACCTCGGCCGATATATTTTTGCAGAGGAGCCACTTCAAGTATCCCGGCTCTCATTGCTGAAATAGCTTTTGTCACGGCTAACGCACCTGAAATCGTCGTAAAACAAGGTATATGGTATAGAAGCGCGGTTCGTCTGATTTCCGAACTGTCGGCTAAAGCCTTGGCTCCCTCAGTCGTATTGAAGACCAACGCGACATCGCCATTTTTCATAGCGTCCACGATATTCGGCCGTCCTTCAAGTACTTTATTGATACGCTCGCACGGAATTCCATTAGCTTCAAGATGCCGTTTTGTGCCTCTCGTGGCTAAAATATTAAATCCCATACCGATCAAATCGCGGATCGACGGGATGATTCGATCTTTATCTGAATCTTTCACCGATACGAAGACAGTGCCCGAAAGGGGAAGTTCGTTGCCGCAGGCAATCTGGCTCTTTGCAAAGGCAATCGCATAATCGGTGTCGATGCCCATGACCTCGCCGGTCGAGCGCATTTCAGGGCCGAGTATCGGATCGACTTCGGGGAAGCGCGAAAACGGAAAAACAGCTTCCTTGACGGCGATATGCCGGAAAACCGGCTCGACAAGCTTAAACTCTTTCAGTTTTTTGCCCGCCATCACCTCCGCGGCAATGCCTGCAATCGGCATTCCTATGCTCTTGGCGACAAACGGCACAGTGCGGCTTGCCCGTGGATTGACCTCCAGAATGTAGACTTCGCCATTCTTGATCGCGAATTGCACATTCATGAGACCGACGACTTTGAGCCCGAGAGCGAGTTTGCCCGTCTGCTCCTTCAGCTCCTCGATCACCTCGCGCCCAAGCGAATAAGGTGGCAGGGAGCAGGCCGAATCGCCGGAATGAACGCCGGCTTCCTCAATATGCTCCATGATCCCGCAGATAAAGACGTCCGTGCCATCAGCGATCGCATCGACATCGACCTCGATCGCGTCGCGCAGATAGCTGTCGAAAAGGAGGGCGTTTTTCGCCAGAACCGCATTAATCTGCTCTAGAGGACGGCCTGGAAAGCGATGGCGCAGATCCGGCGGCACAAAGGAGGCGAGCGTCGACTCGATATAGTCCTCCAGCGCGGCATTGTCGTGAATGATCGCCATGGCGCGCCCGCCAAGCACATAGGACGGCCGGATCACGAGCGGATAGCCGATCTGTTCAGCGATGACATGGGCCTGTTCAATACTGTAGGCGATGCCGTTGCGCGGCTGACGCAGGCCAAGCTCATCGATCAACAGTTTGAAACGGTCCCGGTCCTCGGCGAGATCGATCGCATCGGGTGACGTGCCCAGAATCGGCACATTCGCCGCTTCCAGTGCCTTGGCCAGCTTCAAGGGTGTCTGGCCGCCAAACTGAACGATGACGCCTTTGACCGTCCCTTTCGTGCTCTCGACGCGCACAATCTCCAGCACATCCTCCTCGGTCAACGGCTCGAAATACAGCCTGTCGGAGGTGTCGTAATCGGTCGAGACGGTTTCGGGATTACAGTTGACCATGATCGTCTCGTAACCCGCCTTGGCAAGCGAGAAGGATGCATGACAGCAGCAATAGTCGAATTAGATGCCCTGGCCGATCCGGTTCGGTCCGCCGCCAAGAATAATGACCTTTTCGCGGTCGGACGGGTCGGCCTCACAGATGGGCTGGCCGTCGAGACCGCTTTCATAGGTCGAATACATATAGGGTGTTGGCGAACGGAATTCGGCGGCACAGGTATCGATACGCTTGTAAACAGGATGAATGCCAAGCTCGCGCCGTCGCTCGGCAACCTCCTCGACCGGCAATCCCGACAAAGCGGCAAGACGCTCATCGGAAAAGCCCCTCGCCTTCAAGGCACGAAAGAGGGACGGCGTTTCGGGCAGGCCATAGCTGCGAACCCGGTTCTCCCAATCGACGATGTCCTGGATCTGCGCGACGAACCAGGGATCGATTTTGCAGGACCGGTAGATCTGCTCATGATCGACATTAAGGCGCAGTGCCTGAGCCACCTTCAAAATCCGGTCCGGAGCCGGACGGCCAAGCGCTTCCCGGATGATGTTTTTATCGTCGCCCTGCCCCAGCCCCTCGAACGTCACATCGTCGAGGCCGGTCAGTTCGGTCTCCATAGACCGGACGGCTTTTTGCAGCGATTCCTGGAAATTACCCCCGAGCCCCAGCACTTCACCGACGGATTTCATCGAGGTGGTCAGCGTGGAAATGGCGCCGGGAAACTTCTCAAAGGCAAAACGGGGGATTTTCGTGACGACATAGTCGATGGTCGGCTCAAAAGAGGCCGGCGTCGCCCCTCGCGTAATGTCGTTTTCAAGCTCATCCAGCGTGTAGCCGACGGCAAGGAGCGCGGCAACTTTCGCAATCGGAAAGCCTGTCGCCTTGGACGCCAGAGCCGACGACCGCGACACTCGCGGGTTCATCTCGATGACGACAAGCTTACCATCCGCCGGATTGACCGCGAACTGAACGTTCGATCCTCCCGTATCGACGCCGATCTCGCGCAGCACGGTAATCGAGGCGTTGCGCATGATCTGATATTCTTTATCCGTCAGCGTCAGCGCTGGGGCAACAGTGATCGAATCGCCGGTGTGGACGCCCATCGGATCGATATTCTCGATAGAGCAAACGATGATGCAGTTATCCGCATTGTCGCGGACGACCTCCATCTCATATTCTTTCCAGCCGAGCACGGATTCTTCAATCAGCACTTCTTTCGTCGGCGACGCGTCGAGGCCCCGCTCGATGATACGCAAATATTCCTCGCGATTATAAGCGACGCCGCCGCCCGTTCCGCCGAGCGTAAAAGACGGTCTGATGATCGTCGGCAAGCCAACGAACTCGAGCGCTTTCAAAGCCTCGGGCAGATCATGCGCCAGCTTGGAGCGCGGCGAATTCAGGCCGATCTTGTCCATCGCCTCACGAAAACGCTGGCGGTTTTCCGCCTTATCGATAGCATCGGCACTGGCGCCGATCATTTCGACGCCGAGTTTATCGAGCGTGCCGTCGCGAAACAGAGCAAGCGCCGTGTTCAGCGCGGTCTGCCCGCCCATAGTCGGTAGCAGCACCATGGTCTCGTCCGGGTGCTCGTCGCGCTCGCGCTTGATGACCTTGGCGACGATCTCGGGCGTGATCGGCTCGATATAGGTCGCATCCGCCAGTTCCGGGTCCGTCATGATCGTTGCGGGATTGGAATTGACGAGAATGATGCGATAGCCCTCGGCGCGCAACGCCTTGCACGCCTGGGTGCCCGAATAGTCGAATTCGCAAGCCTGGCCGATGATAATCGGGCCGGCTCCGATGATCAGGATCGAGTCGATGTCTGTGCGCTTGGGCATACGGTCGCTACTCAGGGTTCCGAGCGCTTATAAAGGAATTCCGGTAAGTTTCAACAAGGAGCTTTTAGCGGAAAACACGCTTAATGGAGGTTTTTGGTATCAAAATCTGGCGATTGGGAAAGAATTTGGCCATCCGGGCTGAACTTTAGGCATTTCGCT
>CAZMAC010000221.1:0-1299 GCA_964564085.1 uncultured Hyphomicrobiaceae bacterium | reverse complement strand
GCTACGCAGCAATTTGCCTTGACCGCTCAGGTAAAAATCGACATGTTGCGGCCATGATGCAAGACCGTCATTCAGATATCATCATCTGCTGCATTATTATCGCGCGCTAACATAACGCTGGCGCGGCCGTTCCCCTTTCTTTTCGAAAATCGAGATCGAACGACGCGCCGGGCTTAAGGCATGGAGCTTGGTTCGTGACGTTGAAGCTTTACAACACCCGCACGCGGCAAAAGGAAGAGTTTCACCCGCTCAGGTCTGACGATGTGCGCATGTATGTTTGTGGGCCGACCGTCTACGACTACGCCCATATCTGCAATGCGCGCCCGGTGATTGTCTTTGACGTGCTTTACCGGCTGCTCCGCCATCTCTACGAGCCGGACCATGTCACCTATGTCCGTAACATCACCGACGTCGATGACAAGATTAACGCACGGGCGGCGGAAGAAGGCGTCCCGATTCGCGAGCTGACAGAGCGGACGCTCAAGCAATTTCACACGGATGTGGCCGCGCTGGGCTGTTTGCCGCCCGATGTCGAGCCCCGCGCGACCGAACACATTAAAGAGATGAAGGCGATGATCGAGGCGCTTGTGGCCAGAGGCTGCGCCTATGCGGCTGAGGATCATGTGCTGTTCAGTGTTTCATCGATGCCGGATTACGGCCAGCTTTCGCGGCGCTCGCTGGACGAAATGCAGGCAGGCGCGCGGGTCGAGGTCGCGCCCTATAAGCGCGATCCGATGGATTTCGTTTTGTGGAAGCCGTCGAAGGAGGGCGAACCGGGTTGGCCATCGCCTTGCGGAATTGAGACCGAAGGGCGTCCCGGCTGGCATATCGAATGCTCGGCCATGTCAAAAGCCTATCTGGGCGAAACCTTTGACATTCACGGCGGCGGCATCGACCTCGTTTTCCCCCATCACGAAAACGAACTGGCCCAAAGCCGCTGCGCCCACGACGCCGAGATCATGGCCAATATCTGGATGCATAACGGCTTCCTTCAGGTCGAAGGGCAGAAGATGTCCAAGAGTTTGGGGAATTTCGTTACAATCCGGCAATCGTTAGACCATTGGCACGGTCAAAAATGGCATGGGGAAACAATTCGTTTAGCGATGCTGAAAACGCATTATCGGTCACCGTTGGACTTTACCTTAGAACGCCTTCGAGAAGCTCGTCATACGTTAGATAAATGGTACGAAGCTGTCGGCGATGTAGCTAATCCTGGACCAAATGCAGTTGAACCTCGCTTTTTTGATGCGCTTGAAAACGACTTGAATACGCCTGAGGCGATACATTGGATAATTAATG
>CAZMAC010000220.1:0-5579 GCA_964564085.1 uncultured Hyphomicrobiaceae bacterium | reverse complement strand
GTCACCAAGGTCTTGTTATAGGTTGTCGGTGGGTTCTTTCGCTTAACGACGATATAGCACCTGCGGTGAGTCTCGGCCTCGCGTTTAGCGGGTCCATGTGATTCGGTCATACTATGGATAAGAACAGGTCCACCGGTTTTGATGCGGGCAGCTGCGACGGCTTCGTCCATTTTCAAACGCAGTGCCGGTCTTTCACCGGCGGCAATCCGTGCAGCGATCTGATCCTTAGAAACATTCCGATAAAGTTGCGGATAAATCGGAGCGTCATCCGGATCGCGTACCATTTCGCCATTTTGCTCCCTCGCGGCTTCGGCAATTTCGCTCCTTGTCGCAAAACAAGGATAGAGCAGACCGAGGGCGTCGAGCTGCGCAATCGAGGCGGCGTAGGCATCGTAATGTTCCGATTGCCGGCGGACCGGCTCTTCCCATTCCAGACCAAGCCAGGCCAGATCCTCATAGATCGCGGCCTCAAATTCGGGCCGGACCCGCTTTTCATCGATATTTTCGATCCGCAACAGCATCCGGCCGCCATATCTTCGGGCCATCGCTTGCGTAAAGAGCGCGGAAAAGGCGTGTCCCAGATGAAGATAACCGTTCGGGCTTGGGGCGAAGCGGAAGACCGGCTGAGCATTCTGCATAGCGCCATCTTCACCGTCGGAAAATTTTCTGCAATATGCGTTAAGAGATTATTTCAGCGCGAACTGCGCGAATGAGCGGAGATCCTATGTCAAATCCTACGATCAAACTCGACGGCCCGCGTATCATGCCCGCTTCGGGAGGCGATGCGAAACAGCTTGTCGTCATCCTGCATGGCTATGGAGCGGACGGCAACGATCTCATCGCGCTTGCCAGCAACTGGCGGACTATTCTGCCGGATACGGCATTTATCGCGCCGAACGCGCCGGAACCGTGTCCAGCCAATCCGATGGGCGGGCGGCAATGGTTCGACATTGCGGTGCGGGATCAGCAGGAACGTTGGCAGGGCGTCCAGAAGGTCGGGCCGAGCCTGGATGCCTTTCTGGATGAGGAATTGGCCGCGCTCGGACTTGGCGAGGAGGCGCTGGCGCTTGTGGGTTTCAGCCAGGGCACGATGATGGCGCTTCATGTCGGCCTGCGACGCCCCAAGACACCGGCGGCAATCGTAGGCTTTTCAGGCGTACTGGTCGAGCCGGACCGGCTGAAAGAGGACCTGCGCGCCAAGCCGCCGGTCTTGCTGATTCACGGCGATAGCGATGACATCATCCCCGTGGAAGCTCTGCATCAGGCCCGCTCGGCCCTTGGCGGAGCTGGTCTTGCCGTCGAATGGCATGTCAGGCAGAGTCTCGGTCACGGGATTGATGCGGAAAGCGTTCAAATGGCGGTGCGCTTTCTCAAAAACAGCTTCGCACAGGCCTAATTCTTGTCTCAGGCGGATCGAAACGGCTCATAATCCTCAACGAAGCTGCGCAATATATTCGTGACATTGGCATCGGGCTTCAGACCAAGACGCAAGGCTTCTTCTGCGACGATCGCGGACGGCCAGCCACTGACGATAGCTTGAATTTCTTCCTCGACGTCCCAGCTCACCTTTCCGCGCTGCCCCGGAAACTCGCTCGATTCTACTACATCGGCGAGTTCGGACAGCGGGACTGTCAAAGCAGGCATATTCATTGCGCGCGTATGGCCGAAACGGTCGCCGGGAATTTCATGCAAACGGACCAGCGACAGGGCTGCATTGCGCACCGAAACGATCGGCACACACGTTTCGGGGCTAAGCGGACATACGACATCTCGCCCCAAAAGCGGCTCACGCAGCACGGCTCCGACACGATCGGCGATGGAGACGTCGGAGGGATCCGGACGGATGATAACAATGGGCATTCGCAATGCCCGGCCGTCAATAAAGCCGTGACGGCTGTAATCGTTGATCAGGAGCTCAGCGATCGCCTTGCCGGTGCCGTAAGAGGTTTGAGGCGTGTGGCCGACGCGATCGTCGACGCTTTCGGGCAAATTGCCGCCAAATGCCGCCATTGAACCTGCAAAAACCAGGCGCGGCCGGTTTTCCTGGTTCCGGCATTGCTCCAAAAGCTCGATCATCCCGAGAATATTGGCTTTGAGGCCATATTCGAAATTATCTTCCGCCTCTGCGGTCAATGTCGCTGCAAGGTGGAAAATACTGTCGATACGCTTTTCAAACAGGTGTGTGATAAAGCTGGGATCAGCAATATCGCCGATCTCAACCTGGATTCGCGGATCGGCAAGATCCTTGAGTGAGTGACCAGAGCGACTTGTCAGAACGAATTCGCCGATTTGCTCCGCTCGGCCGTCATCGCGCTTCAAAGCTGGCTCATCAAGCAGAGCTTTGAGCAGGCGTCTGCCGATAAATCCCCCTACCCCCGTGACCAGAACGCGCATCATGCTCTCCCTGGTGCCCCTAAACCAGACTCATATAGAGCGACAAATGCATGGCTGTAAGATGACGTTCCAAGTAAAAATGCCTGCTGTTAGTTCAAACTTCGTATTATTGAGCGACAAATCACAGCCAGATTGGTTGAAAAGGCTATATAAATTCACATAAAGGGGGAATAAATCTGCGATTTTACGTTTTCTGCCAATAAGTGAAGCTGACCACAGCTGGGATCAGGCGATTTTTAGTTTTCCCAATCGCCGTGTGCACAATTTTAACGCTTCGTATACCAAATAACTGAGTATCGGGCTGCTGCTCAGGCTGAGACAGGCCGTCGCGCTTCTTTGCAAATCATTTGCACTTGCATTCTCTCAGTATCGCTCTACATTTCTATTTGCGAACGATTTGCAACAAAAAATCTCGCTTATAAATCAGGCAGCGCTTTCGCTGAGGAGGGACAAACCTTATGGATTTTTTTGCAAGACGCGCAATTATTGGCGCGATAGCCGCCTTTGCGGCAGCCTTTTCGCTTAGCATCCTCGCTTCAGCGCAGCCGGCAAAACCCCTGAAAATCGTAGCCACGACAAGCATGATTGCCAACGCAGTTCGCCAAGTCGGCGCAGACCACGTCGACGTCAACGCTCTGATGGGGCCGGGCGTCGATCCTCATACCTATAGGCAAACGCGCTCCGACATCGCAGCGATGACACGAGCCGACGCCGTTTTCTGGCATGGCCTCTATCTTGAAGCGCAGCTTGAGGCGTTTTTTGCGATGCTCGGCAAGCGCAAGATCGTCGTCGCGCTCGCCGAAAGCCTGCCAAAGGATCAGCTGATCGACCATGCGGACTATCAAGGCCGCTATGATCCTCATATCTGGATGGACCCGCGCCGCTGGAAAACGATCGTCCTGGCCGCACGGGATGAGCTGACCAAGCTTAGGCCGGATGCTGAAACGGTTTTTGCGGCAAATGCTGAACGGCATCTCGCCGAAATCGACACACTGGCCGCTTACGCCGATAGCGCCCTCGCATCCGTTCCGGAAAAGGCGCGCGTCCTGATCACAGCGCATGATGCATTCAGATATTTCGGACAGACCTACGGCCTGGAGGTTCTCGGCATTCAGGGCATTTCAACCGAAAGCGAAGCCGGGTTGAATCGTGTTGAGACCCTTGTCGACCTGATTGTTGAACGCCAGATCGGAGCGATTTTCGTCGAATCTTCCGTCTCGGACCGCAATGTCAAAGCGTTGATCGAGGGCGCCGCCGCGAAAAGCCACATGGTTGTTATTGGCGGTGAGCTGTTTTCCGATGCGATGGGCGCCCCCGGCACCTATGAGGGCACCTATATCGGCATGATCGATCACAATGTAACATTGATTACGCGGGCGCTGGGTGGCGATGCGCCGGAAAACGGTATGAAAGGGCGATTGGCCCGGAATGTGAGGAGTTAATGAAATGGGCTTACCGGCAGACGTTCTCTCTCTCAATCCTGGTGCCAGCCATGTCGAGTATAATACGAGCCCACTTGCCGTTTCCGGGCTGACGGTCAGCTATGGCGAAAAGCCGGTGTTGTTCTCCGTCGAATTCACCACACCACCCGGTGCGATGATGGCGATCGTCGGCCCGAACGGAGCTGGCAAATCGACGCTGATCAAAGCCGCCCTCGGCATCGTTCCGAAAATTTCCGGCGAAATTACTGTCTTCGGCAAGCCGTATGAAGAGGCGCGCCATCGCATCGCTTATGTACCGCAGCGTGCAAGCGTCGATTGGGATTTCCCGGCAACTGTACTGGATGTGGTGCTAATGGGGTTGTACCGCGACATTGGTTTCCTGCGCTTTGCGAACCGGAAACACAAGGCACGCGCGCTGAACTGCCTTGAGCGTGTGGGTATGGCGCCCTTTGCGAATCGTCAGATCGGTCAGCTTTCGGGCGGCCAGCAGCAGCGGGTTTTTCTTGCACGGGCGCTTGCTCAGGAGGCGGATCTTTACATCATGGACGAGCCATTCGCCGGGGTGGACGCCGCGACCGAGCGGGCGATTATCGCTGTGTTGAAGGAGCTGAATGCATCCGGCAAGACCATCATCTGCGTTCATCATGATCTGGGAACGGTCGCCGATTATTTCGATTATGTTCTGCTTGTGAATATTCGCAAGATCGCCGATGGGCCCGTTGAGGACGTTTTCAACGCTGAAAATTTACAGGCGACCTATGGCGGACGGCTGGCAACGACGCATCTCGAACAGGTGACGCGCACATCTGATCCTCATCTTGGCGGGCAACTATGACGCTCAGCCGCGGCGGCGCTTGGTAAGACCACATGGAAGCCCTCCTCTCTGCACTGTTTTTTTCGGCCGGGTATAACACCGCCCTCGTCACACTTGGCGCGGCGATCCTGGGCGCGAGCGCTGGTGCGATTGGCACCTTCATTCTGCTGCGCAAGCGTTCCCTCGTCAGCGATGCGATTAGCCATGGGACCCTCCCCGGTCTTGCAGCTGCTTTCATCCTGATGGTCATGCTCGGCAGCGACGGACGCTGGCTACCCGGCCTGCTCATCGGCGCAGCCGCAAGTTCGGCCCTTGGTCTGTTCTTCGTGGAATGGATCACACGCCGCACGCGCCTTGGCGAAGATGCCGCC
The DNA here is from genome assembly GCA_964564085.1 of uncultured Hyphomicrobiaceae bacterium. GTDB lineage: Bacteria > Pseudomonadota > Alphaproteobacteria > Rhizobiales > Rhodomicrobiaceae > JAHQVI01. The sequence goes on along the minus strand of CAZMAC010000220.1, from coordinate 558 downwards.
ATCGGCGCGGTGCTTTCAGTGTTTTTCGGCGCTGGCGTTGTCCTTATGACGGTGATCCAGACGCTTGAGAGCGGGCGCCAGGCGGGGATCGCCAATTTCCTTCTTGGCTCCACGGCAGGTATGTTGCGCAGCGAAGCCGAGACCATTGCCATCGCCGCGCTGCTCACAGGCGCTGCAATTTTTGTCCTCCGCCGCCCATTTACACTGGTCTGCTTCGATCAGGATTACGCGGCGACCCGCGGGATCAATGTACGTTTAACCGATTTTGCGATGATGGGGCTCTTGCTGACCGTCACCGTCATCGGGTTGAAAGTTGCAGGGCTTGTGCTGATTGTCGCGCTGACGATCATCCCGACGGTTGCCGCCCGCTTCTGGACCGAGCGTCCGGAGCGCATGGTGCTCATCGCCACAGGGCTCGGCGCATTCGCGGCTTATTTCGGCACGGCGCTATCGTCAACAGCTGCTGGCCTGCCAACCGGCTCGCTGATCGTGCTGTCCACCTTCGTGCTTATTCAGCTGTCACAGCAGCTTTCACCTGAGCGCGGGGTCCATTCCAGT
>CAZMAC010000219.1:0-5589 GCA_964564085.1 uncultured Hyphomicrobiaceae bacterium | reverse complement strand
TAGTGGGCTGGGCTGACATTGAGGGATCGAAATGTCAGAGTCAGACCACTAGTGTCCCTTGAGATTCCGAAGTTCGCTACGGAACGTGCTGCAAGAAGGGGCGAACTTCGGAATCGGGAGAACTAGCTCCGCCTGCCAGGATTATTCCTTCAGCAGCCGTTTCAACACCTCGACTTCTTCCTTCAAGCTCGCATCTTCCTGCAACAGCGATTCGATCTTTCGGATGGCGTGCAGAACGGTTGTGTGATCGCGGCCGCCGAAACGCCGTCCAATTTCGGGCAGAGAGCGCGATGTCAGCGATTTTGCCAGATACATGCCGATCTGGCGCGGACGCACGATCGACCGGTTCCGCCGGCTGGAGAGCAGATCGCCACGATTGACGCTGAAATGCTTCATGACCACGCGCAGAATGTCGTCGATTTTGACGCGCCGGGGCTCTTTCCCGCGGATCAGGTCACCGATGATCTGCTCGGCGCTGTCAACGGTGATCGGCTGGGCGGTCAGCTGAAAAGCGGCGTGAATGCGGGTGATCGCGCCTTCGAGTTCGCGGCCGCTTTCGGTGAGCTGGGATGAAAGAAAATCAATGACAGGCTCTGGAATGCCAAAGCCTCTCTCCTGCTCGGCCTTTTCCGCTGCCCGGCGTTTAAGGATCTTATGACGAAGGTCATAGTCCATCGGCGCAATCTCGGCCACGAGACCGCCAGACAGGCGCGAGCGCATGCGTGCATCGAAACTTTCAAGCTGCATGGGCGGGCAATCGGCCGCGACAACGACCTGTTTACCGCCATCGATGAGCGAGTTCAGCGTATGGCAGAATTCCTGCTGGAACGTCCGGCCCTGCAGAAACTCGATATCGTCGATGAGCAGGATGTCGATGGCGCGGATCTTGTCCTTAAAGGCCACCGCATCGCGCGCCTGAAGGGCTTCGGCGAAGCTGTACATGAAGCGCTCAGCCGTCAGGTAAAGCAACTTGGCTCTCGGCTTTAAGCGTTTGGCTTCCCAGGCAATGGCGTGAAGCAAATGCGTCTTGCCGAGACCGACCTTGGCATGGATATACAGCGGATTGTAACGCAGCGGGTGGTTTCCCACCGCTTCCGTGACCTGAAGAGCTGCGGCATGGGCGAGCCGGTTGGATGCACCGACCACGAAGGAGGAAAACGTAAAGCGGGACTCCAGCGGCGAGCCTTCGAAGCCTTCCCAACCCGTGCGGCTATCGCTTGGTGCCGGATCATCGGTTCGGGTGGGCGTTTCTGGCTTTGCGAAATTTGTCTTGGCTGCCGCCTGCTCGTGGCGGCGGCGTTCGGCAAGAGCTGCGTCATGCGGCTGGCGGACCCGGAATTCCACGCGCTCAACATCGTTCAGCTCCGCCCGGCAACAGGCCAGAAGACGGTCTGCGTAATGGGACTGCAGCCAGTTGCGCAGGAATTTCGTCGGCACGGAAACCTGAACGGTTCCCGATTCGCAGGAGTCGAGCTCCATGCGGCCAAACCAGCTTGTAAAAACATCTTCACCGAGTTCGCCTCGCAGGCGGGCCTGAATGCGCCGCCACTTATTTTCAACTGTGCTCGCGCCAATTGTTAACGTCGTCACTGGAATAACCCCGCTATTACGCTCCGCAGCAGTGAAAACCGCGCGAAGTCATCAGTGCCGTCTCTTACCGGACAGCTATTGAAATGCTTGAAATGAAAGGATTGAGGGCTGGCTTACGCCGCCTTCGATCTCAGCTGAATGAGAACAGCTCCGTGCCGCTTATCCCGGCTTGGCAGAACGGCCATTAATATGCGGGCTTTCTGCTTCTGCACCAGATCTGAGCGATCACTTTCAGGCTTTGCTCTTTCGGCGTCCCTGCAATAGGACGGAAGCGCCGGGCTCAGCATCCGGCCGGCTGCGACCGCTTCGGGTGTCCGGCTTCGCCAAGCATGAAAGATGGAGAGATCGTAAAACTGCTCGCAGAGCTGCCGGGCCAGCTTACGATAGGTAATCGCAGCCAGGCTATCCCGCCAATTGCCTGCCTCTTCCGTCGAGCCGGCGCTGGAGAGAACACTCGTTGTCAGCATGGAATTTTTCGGTGTGGGGCGGCTGTCCACAATGCCACGGGCCTTGATCCAGGCCCACGCGACACTTCTTTGGCGGCACAGTGCCACGCGCTGTCGCTCTAACCCGCTAAACATAAAAGACCTCCTGCTCACAGACCGCAACCGCACATTGAACACTTCCCACGCCGCACAAAGAGAAGTTCTTATAATGCTTGATAGCGGTCTCTTAAGTAAACCACAAAAAAGTTACAGTTGTTCAGTCGAAAGCATTCGCAATGGCCACATTACGAGCACCTGGACTGGAAGTACGCAATACAGAACAAAATATCAGGAGGGGAAAACATCCCCGTTCGGACAGTGGAAAACATACACGCCCTCCCCATAGGTTGCAATCGGCCCACCTGGGAGAGGCTGTCTGGGAGGGGTTGGATAGAGAAAAGCCAGAACTCAACACAACGCTCATACGACTCAAGGTGAGGATCTAATTTACTGATTTTTAGGAAAAAAATGCACAGCGGACGACTCGATAAAAACGACATAAGGGTCAATACGAATCCGGCCTCTTTGCCTTATTTTTTCCTTGATTGTATAAAATACCTTTATGCAATTTTAAGCTGTATATCGTTGCTAAAGGGTTAAAATATTGATTTAAAAGGGAATCCAGCAGGAAATCGCTAAAATAAAAAACGCCCAGCTATTGCCGAGCGTTGCAGAATAGTCACGTCAGGATAAGAGTCGAGGCTCGTCTGGAATTTAGACCGCCAGAGCGCGAATCCTGGCAGATAGCCGCGAGATTTTCCGCGAAGCCGCGTTCTTATGAAAAATACCTTTTTGAGCGCTGCGCATAATTTCCGGCTGGGCGGCGCGCAAAGCCGTTTCAGCTGCGCCCTTATCACCCGTCGCGATTGCCTCCTCCACCTTGCGCACGAAACCGCGCATGCGGCTGCGGCGGTTTTTGTTGATTGCTGTGCGACGTTCGATCACGCGAATCGCTTTTTTGGCGGATTTTGTATTAGCCATCTGTTCTTGAAACCTTGAAAAACTGATTCGCACTCTGAAGCGTAGAGATGCGAATTATAGCCTCCTGAAAGGCGATGTTACTGTTGAGGGTTAGAAACGTTGCTTGCGTGTATAATACCGCTCACTTAAGACGTCAATTGCATAGCGCTTTGATAGCAGGCTTTACACCTCTTATTTCACCCGGTTTCGGATAGATCATGAAAATTCTTGTTACGGGCGCCGCCGGTTTTATCGGCTTTTTCACGGCAAAGGCGCTGCTCGACCGCGGACATCAAGTGGTCGGGCTTGATAATCTTAATGATTATTACGATCCCGCTCTCAAAGAAGCGCGGCTGGCTCAGCTGGACGGCCGCAATGGCTTTCATTTCCTCCGCGCCGATCTTGCCGACAAGAGCGCGTTGGAGACGATCTTCGAGACCGAGAAGCCCCAGCGCGTCATTCATCTCGCGGCGCAGGCGGGCGTGCGCTACTCGATCGTCAATCCGCATGCCTATGCAGCCTCCAACATCACGGGCTTTCTACATATTCTCGAAGGATGCCGCGCCATCGGCGTGGAGAATCTGGTCTATGCCTCCTCGTCATCGGTCTACGGCGCCAATACGGAAATGCCCTTCAGCGTCCACCACCATGCCGATCATCCGTTCAGCCTTTATGGGGCGACGAAGAAATCGAACGAGCTGATGGCGCATAGCTATGCGCATCTTTACGCGCTGCCTGCCACCGGCCTTCGCTTTTTTACCGTTTACGGGCCGTGGGGACGCCCGGATATGGCGTATTTCTCGTTTACGAAGAAGATTTTCGCCGGGGAGCCGATCGAGATCTATAATCACGGCAAGCATGCTCGGGATTTCACCTATATCGACGATATTGTCGAAGGCGTCGTGCGCGTGGCGGACCGTATTCCCGAGCCCAATCCGGACTGGCGGAGCGACGCACCCGATCCGGCTTCCTCATCCGCCCCGCACCGCGTCTATAATATCGGCAATCACAATGCCGTCGCGCTGATGGATTTCATCGCGGCCATTGAAAATGCGACGGGCCGTGAGGCGCAAAAGACTTTCCTGCCCATGCAGCCCGGCGATGTTCTGGCCACCTATGCCGATGTCGATGATCTGATGCGCGATGTCGGCTTTGCGCCGAATACACCGATCGATCAGGGGATCGGGCGGTTCGTCGACTGGTATCGGGATTATTATCGCGTGTGACCGGTCAGTTTCGGCGAGGCTGACCCGTGACCATGCCGGAACGGCGCCAGATAATTCGGCGGCTGGTAATGTTTCTCGGCGGTGAAAGGCGACACGAAGCCGGATAAGTCCTCATCGGGGGCGACAAAAAAGGCGTTCACCCCGTAGAAGTCGCAGCCAGCAAGGCTGTAGCCCTGCGTGGCCCCAAGCAGCTCAAGCGATTTCAGCCCCGCGCCATACCAGTTCGAGCCGTCCCAAACCGCTGCCGGATCATAGGGAACGGTGAATTCATAGTTCGGCGGGATGGAGGCATTATATTCGATGCAGGCAGCGCGGGCTTTGTAGCCTTCAAGTGCGCGCCAGACATAGTATGTGTTCATATCGAGGTCGACGCTGAGATAGTCAAAACGCTTCGGCGCATCGGCTTCAGCGAGAAGCGCCTCGATATTTTCAGCCGTGACCATCGCTTCGATCAGCTTAAGCTGGCCGCTCGCTAAGGCACCCGCAAAGTCCTCGCGAATCGCTGCGCAGCTTTTCGGACTGCCCTCAATCCAGATCCCCGACCAGCCAAGTGTCAAGAGCAGGCGCGTGGTGTTTTCGCGCCCGTCCCCTGCTCCAATTTCGATGAAAAACCTGTCGCGCGTGCCGATACGGCGGAAAATCTCCGCAATGACCCCATCCTCCGGGCCCTGGCTGAAACATTGCGTCGTCACAAGACACAGCTCGCGCGGATCACGCACGGCCTGAAGCCGCGTCAGCGCCAGCTGATAGGTAAGCGCCGTCATTATTTTGCGCTGCTCGTTCATGCGCTCTCTTTCGCCGAGCCGTCGGGACTGGCCAGCACGACAATATAGCCGTCAGGATCGCGCAGCCAGCATTCCCAATGGTTAGGGCCGTCATTGCCGGATGGCGGATTGCGGTGACGGGGCAGGACAATTTCAACGCCCATCTCGTCCGCGCGCTTCATGGCTTCATCGAAATCGTCCGTTTCGAACCAGAGCAACACGCCATTCCCATAAGGCCGATCGTTGGCATCGCCGATCGGGCCGTGATGGTGCGCAACTTCGAAACGATGCAGCTGCAGGATCAGGACACCATTTGCGACGAGCCGATCATATTCATCGCCGCCATGCGTGCTTTCGCATCCGAGCAAACGCTGATACCAGCGGCTACTCGTTTCGACATCATGAACGGCTATCAGGGGCTGCGGGCGCATGGTTTTGGTCTCCAAAAGACTTGATATCTAAGTTTTTGCTGCCGGAATGAATATCGGACCAGCTATTGATCTCTTAGCGGCGTTTGAAGTTCTGCGCGCGGTTGACGGCTTCTTTATTTTGCGCTGGTCGTTC
>CAZMAC010000218.1:0-5601 GCA_964564085.1 uncultured Hyphomicrobiaceae bacterium | reverse complement strand
TATTTCAAAAAATTAGCGCAACTGTCCGCGTCCATTTGGACGCGCGTTGCGCTAGGCGCGGCTGTCAGGGGTTCGGAGACCGCGCTGCGAATCATTGCGTTCGGTGGCGCTATCTTTTTGTTTTGATATGGGCTGAAGGCCTTTATGCGCGCTTTCAATCCGGCCGCGCTTGAAGCCGGGGCAGGCGGCGCGGGGAGCCAGCGTCACGCTCTTGCAACGGTCGCCGGGCTCACTCTGCTTAATCCGCATGCCTATCTCGACACCGTCATTCTGGCTGGCGGTATTTCAGCGAGCTATCCGCCAGGCCAGCAGGTCTGGTTCGTGTTGGGCGTCATTGCAGCGAGCTTTGTCTGGTTTTTCATGCTTGGATATGGCGGGCGCGCTCTTGCGCCCCTGTTCCGCAATCCTCGCGCCTGGCAGATCTTCGATCTCGGCATCGCAGCGATCATGTGGATGCTTGCAGCCAGTCTGGTGATGCTTGGCCTTTCGCCTGACGCTGCGCTTTGATGGTACTAGCAGCACTCGGAGTGCAAAAAGCTTGCGGCAAAGAGCAAAATAGCGCTAGCCTTGGCTTTCAAAGCTTATTTCGTCAACTGTAACCCTGTCGAGAACGCGATTATGGATCCTCACGATGAGTCCCTCTCATCCGCTGATCCGGACAGTAGCTATCTGTGCGTTCAACAGCTGTTCAAGCGGTTCGGTCCGCTGGAAGTTCTCAAAGGCGTTTCGCTGAATGCCGCGCAGCATGAGGTTGTTTCGCTAATCGGCGCATCCGGTTCCGGCAAGAGCACTTTGCTGCGCTGTATCAACCTTCTGGCCATTCCCGACCAAGGCGAGATCTGGATTGACGGCGCGCGGCTGCCGCTGTCCGAGGCCGGCAAACCGCCGCGCCGGGTCATGGACAAAAAAGCGGTGCGCTTGATGCGCGCCCAGCTTGCCATGGTGTTTCAGGATTTCAATCTGTGGGCGCACAAAACGATCCTGGAAAATGTCATGGAAGGGCCGGTTTATGTTCTGGGGCATGACAAGCGGGAGGTCCGGGAGAGGGCCATAAAGCTTCTCAAGCGGGTCGGCATTGAAAGCAAGATCGATGCCTATCCGTCTCAGCTTTCCGGCGGTCAGCAACAGCGCACCGCGATTGCCCGCGCCCTTGCAATGGAGCCGAAGATCCTGCTGTTCGATGAACCGACATCGGCGCTCGATCCCGAGCTGGTCGGCGAAGTTTTGAAAGTTATGCGGGATCTGGCCGAGGAAGGGCGCACGATGGTCGTCGTCAGTCACGAGATGAGCTTCGTGCGCGAGGTCTCAAGCAAGGTGATTTTTCTGCATGAGGGCCGGATCGCCGAGGAAGGTCCGCCGGCGAATTTGTTTCATGCCCCTAAGACTGAAGCCTGCCAGAAATTTCTATCCAGTGTCATCCAATAAACAGGAAGCTCCGCCGTCAAACCTTTTCACCTCAAGATCTCTAAAGGAGACTGCACATGCGCATAGCCAAAATTCTGCTTCTCTCTGGTCTCGTCGCCGCGGGCGCGATGTTTGCGAGCGTCGGCGCGAAGGCCCAGGACGCAATCAAAATCGCGACCGAAGGCGCTTATCCGCCCTTCAACGCAAAAGACGCCAGCGGCGCGCTGATCGGCTTCGATGTTGAAATCGCCAAGGCGCTTTGCGCTGAAATGAAGGCCGATTGCGAGATTGTCGCCCAGGACTGGGACGGCATTATTCCAGGGCTGGTCGCGAAAAAATACGACGCCATTGTCGCCTCCATGTCGATCACGGATGAGCGGAAAGAAAAGGTCGACTTCACCGACCGCTATTATTCGAACTATCTGCGTATCGTTGCCAAAAAGGGCGGCGGCGTCTCCGGCGCGGAGGATCTGAAAGGCAAGACCGTCGGCGCGCAGCGTGCAACGGTCGCAGCTCAGTGGGCGGAAGATAATCTTGGTCGCGGCTCGACCGTCAAGCTTTATGACACGCAAACTGCGGCCTATAGTGATCTCGAAGCCGGCCGCCTTAACGCGCTCGTCTCCGACGTCTATCCCGCCTATGACTGGCTGAAGGACAAATCCGATTATGAATTTGTCGGCGAGAATATCGATATTGACGACAAGATCGGCATCGCCGTGCGCAAGGGTGAGGATGATCTGCGCGAGAAGTTGAATGCCGCGCTGACGACGATCCGTGAAAACGGCAAATATGCCGAGATCAACGAAAAATATTTCCCCTTCGACATTTATTGATGACCCAACCGGCGGGACACATCTCCCGCCGGACCTTACCGGGACAGGTGCTGCCCATGACCGTCAAGCTGGACGACGCAATCCCGATCCTGCGCATCTTCGATGCCGCCAAAGCGCGTGATTTCTATCTCGGCTTTCTGGGCTTCGCGCAAGACTGGGAACATCGCTTCGAGGAAACGGCCCCGCTTTACATGCAGGTCTCGCGCGATGGTTTGCGCCTGCATCTGACCGAGCATCACGGCGACACCACGCCCGGCACGCGGGTTTTCATAAACATGCACGGTATCGAGACGCTGCACGCGGAGCTTTCCGCCAAAAATTACCCCTATGCGAGGCCTGGCGTCGAAACAGTCGAATGGGGCCGAGAATTGACTGTGACCGATCCGTTCGGCAACAGGCTGACTTTCTGTGAGCAGCAGCATTGAGGCGGTCATGAGACGTCCCGCGATTATGGCCCGCCTTGTTGTCTTCCGGCTCCCACAAATATCCTTGTCCGCATCTCCCTCATGAGCTTTGACCTCCCCTCGATCGGTTTGCTGACATTCGGCGATAGCGGCTGGGGCGATGAGCTGCTTGCGGGCTGCCTCGTGACGCTGGAGCTAGCGGTCTGCGCGCTCGGCCTGGGACTGGCGCTTGGCTTGCTGCTCGCCGGAGCCAAGCTTTCCAGCTATGGCGTGCTTCGCGGGATCGGCGAAATTTACACCGCCTTCATCCGCGCCACGCCGGAATTTCTCATTTTGCTGCTGTTTTATTTCGGCAGCGAACGCGCGATTCAATCCGCGCTCAATTTGGTTGGTATCTCCGTCACCTTCGAGATGCCGCGTTTTCTGGCTGCCGTCATCGGCCTGGCCGCCATATTCGCGGCCTATGCGGCGGAAGTGTTCCGGGGTGCTTATTTGTCCGTTCCGCGCGGCCAGATCGAGGCCGGCATCGCCTGCGGCATGTCGGACTGGCAGGTTTTCTCGCGGGTCAGGCTCCCGCAAATGTGGCGTTTCGCCATTCCGGGGCTCGGCAATTTGTGGATGGTGCTGCTGAAAGACACATCGCTGGCTGCCGTCATCGCGGTTGACGATCTCCTGCGTCAGGCGAAGGTCGCCAGCGAGGCGACGCGCGCGCCGCTGACGTTCTATCTCGCGGCCGGCGCGCTTTACCTGCTGCTCACCGGCCTTTCCGATATCGTCCGTGAACGGCTTGAACGCCGGGCGCAGCGCGGCATGGCAGGGGCTTCGTCATGAGCAGCATCGGGCGCGCCTATCTCGATGGTAAAATCTGGCTTTCGGACGGTATCTGCGCCGCCGTCAAACCCATATCGCCCGAGCTTTTCGCAAGCTCCTGCCCGCGCTTCATTGACGGATTTTTCATCAGCGTCGAGCTGTTGGTCCTGTCTTCCCTGATGGGGATCGTTCTGGCGCTCGGGTTCGCCATCGCCAGGACATCAAACATTTCCGTTCTCTCAATCCCGGCATACATCTATTCCTATGTTTTTCGCGGCACGCCGCTTCTCGTGCAGCTTTGGGTCTTCTATTACGGCTTTGGCGCAATCGGCGCGGAAAGACTCGGGGTTTTCTGGCCGCTCTTCCGCGATGCCTATACGGTCGGACTGATCGTCCTCACCATCAACACCTCTGCCTACGCGGCCGAGATTTTCCGGGGCGGGATCGTCAATGTCCCCAAAGGCCAACGCGAGGCCGCCGTCGCCGTCGGCATGGGCTGGTGGACCATGATGCGCCGGATCGTTCTGCCACAGGCGCTGCGCATATCCTGGCCGGCTTACAGCAATGAAGTCATCTTGCTGCTCAAGGGAAGCGCTCTCGTCTCCACGATCACGGTGCTCGATTTGATGGGCCAGACACGCACGATCTTCTCTCGCAGTTACAGCCTGGAAATTTTCCTTTACGCCATCGTGCTTTATCTAATCCTTTCCGGCACGCTGACGCTCCTTCTGCGCTGGATCGAGGCGCGTATGAGGCTGCCCGGACAAGAGCGCGCAGCTATGGGGTAGGGCTTGTCCTCATTATTGCCAATGAAGGCAAAAAATACTCTGCCGTCGTCTTATGCAGAACTTGCCAACATAGGATAGAGCGATGCGACCAGAAGCGATGCGCAAGTGATGTTAAAGAGTCGTAACTTGTCTGGATCGCTGAGAAAGCGCCGCATTGCTTGCCCGAGAAGTGTCCATGAATTGAGTGTCAGGACTCCGATCGCAGCGAACACGAGCGCCACGATCATAATGCTGTAGAGCGGTTGTGACGGCGGCGCATAGACGCTGACGGCTGTGACCGCCATTGCCCAGGCCTTGGGATTGACCCATTGAAACAATGCAGCTTGAATGAATGTAAAGGGCTTTGATTTCGATATTTCACGGTCGCCGCTGAAGGGGACGGCAGTCGCGATCTTCCAGGCCAGATAAAGTAAATATGCGGCTCCTATCACTTTCAGGGCCAGATAGCTGTAGGGAATGATCTCAAAGACCTGCGCCAGCCCGAGACCGACAAGAACGATCATCGCCGGGAAACCGAGGCCGATTCCCAACAGGTGAGGCAATGTCCGCCGCCAACCATAATTCATGCCGGAAGCCATCAGCATCAAATTGTTGGGCCCTGGTGTGATCAGCGTGACAAATGCAAAGGTCGCGAGCGCTGTAACGAGTTGCGATGTCATGATGAAGCAAGTTTATTTGCTTTTAGTAACAATTTTCTGGCTTTTTAACGCCTTATAATTCTATTTATACAATTTATGACGAAGATTGATGGTATAGATCGCAGAATCTTGCGCATTCTGGAGCATGATGGACGGATCAGCAATGCCGACCTTGCGCAAAAGGTCGGACTATCGGCCTCGGCCTGTTTGCGCCGTGTTCAGGAGCTGGAACGCAGAAATATCATCCTCGGCTATCGGGCGGTGCTTGACCGAACAGTTGCCGGGGGCGGGTTCACGGTGTTCGTCGGGGTCGGCCTGTCACGGCATTTGACCAAGGATCAAAAAGCTTTTGAGAATGCAATCGCCGCTGCGCCGCAAGTGCGTGAGTGCCACAGCGTTTCCGGGACGATCGAATATATTTTGCGGGTCGAAGTCGCGGATCTTGCCGCTTACAAGCACTTCCATGCCGAAGTTCTCGGCACGTTACCTCAAGTGAGCAGCATCACATCTTATATTGTGATGGCTTCGCCGAAGGATGACCGGGCTTAAAAACTGCTGACTGCTTCCAAGTGATTTTTTGAGATGTCAGCTCGAAATAGGTTTCAGAACGGTTTTGACTTGCGTTCGACCGGAAAAAAGGGGAAAACAACGCCCATTCCACATCGGCTTCGGGGCGTAGCGCAGTCTGGTAGCGCATCTGGTTTGGGACCAGAGGGTCGCAAGT
>CAZMAC010000217.1:0-5608 GCA_964564085.1 uncultured Hyphomicrobiaceae bacterium | reverse complement strand
TTGCGCACAAGACCCTGAAGCGCGGCTCCGCTGAGCGCAAGCGTCGCGCCGATCAGAGCTGCCAATATGGCCCGTGGCAGACGCAACTCCTGAACGATCAGCACATCGACCGGATCGCCAAAACCGAACAAAGCTTTCGTGACGGTGCCGATACTGAGGGGAACTGGGCCGATTGATAGCGATGCCAAAAACAGTGCGAGCGACAAAGCTGCCAGCACAGCTGGCAAAGACATAAATTTAGGCAATGCGTCACCGGCAAGCATTCTGAGACTGTGCCCAGCCTTGAACGCCTGGCGTGTATCCTGGCTTGTCATCGGATGGTGATAATGATGGCCGCCCTTTTTTGCAATCATGCGCCAATTGAGAGACCGGATGACCAAGTTTCAAAGGCAAAAAAACTGGTCGGAGTGGGCAGATTCGAACTGCCGACCCCCTGCTCCCGAAGCAGGTGCGCTACCAGGCTGCGCTACACTCCGACGCTTGGTCCTAATTCAATAAGGGCTTTCAAGTCGCAAGCGCAATGAGAAAATTGTGCGGGTCAGTCGCATTCTTCAGGAAGCCGGCATACGCCGAAGCAGCGATTTCAATCGAATTAACGAAACGCTTCGACAACATCGCTGACGGCGAAGCTTTGGGGCTGTTGCCCACTCTTATTTATCTCAACCATATGCGCAAAGGCCGATTCGAGATTGCGCGCGTAGCGATCCGTATCGAACAGCGGCGCGGTGTCCCTGGCACCGGCAAGTTTGCCCTTTATCCGCTCCAATGCCGCACGATCCTGGGCAAGATGCAGCGCGAGGGCCTCGTAATCCTCCGTTGAGTCCGTGACGAGCTCCGGCAGGCCGCAGGCTTTCAACAAGCTTGCCGCCACACGGCTGACGAATGTTTTCCCGGCACAGGTGACAACCGGCAAACCGGACCAGAGCGCCTCGCTCGCCGTGGTGTGTGCGTTCACCGGCAAATTGTCGAGAAAGAGGTCGGCGCACGCATATCGTCCGAGATGCTCCGCCATAGGAAGCTTCGGCGCAAAGACAATCCTATCAGGATCAATGCCGCGCGCGGATGCTTCGCGCCGTAAATTCTCCTTCGCCAGAGGATTGGCGTCGAGCAACCAAAGCACGCTTTGCGGCACCTGATCCATCAGGCGCATCCAAATGCTAAAGAAATCAGCCGTAATTTTGTAAGCATTATTGAATGAGCAAAAGACAAAGGCGTCTTCCGGCAATCCGCAATCCGCGCGCGTCAGCTGCCTGTGTGAAACCTGCCGCTGTCGATCATTAGGTTGATAACAGTCCGGAAGATGCACGATCCTTTCATCAAAGAAGGGCTGATGTTCCATTGGCGCAATAATGGGATCGGCGATGATATAGTCCATGAACGGCGCGCCCATTGTCGTCGGATATCCCAGATAATTGACCTGGATCGGCGCCGGACGTTGCGCCAGGATCATCGAGCGGGCATTGCGCGTGAAGCCTTTGAGGTCGACCAGAATATCGATGCCATCATCGGCAATCAATTCAGCCGCCTTCACATGAGAAAGCTCGCTGATCGACCTGAACTGGTCGAAGGCCTCGATCAATCTTTGCCGCATCGGACTGCCATCGTCAGGACTGTAGCAATAGGCGACAACCTCAAATTTTGTCCGGTCATGACGCTCGATCAGCTCCGCCATCAGACTGGCTGTGGCGTGTTGAAAAAAATCTGACGACAGATAGCCAAGGCGAATGTGGCCATCAGAGCGCTGATAGCTTCGCGTCCGGGCCATATGCATAGGCGCATTGCCGTTCAGCTTGAAACCGCTCGCCCATAGCCTCGCCAGAGCCAGATGATCCCCCGGATCGCATGCCATCGCCAGCGCAGCAAAGGGCGGCATCCGCTCGCGGCTTGTCTTGACCGCCTCAATCGCGCGGCGCTCTTCGTTTTCCAGGCCGTCCCAGTCGCAAATATGACGCCGCAAATTGCAATAGTCGTAAAGCCCGTCCGCAGGCGGTGTTTCGCACGCATCAAGCATTTTGCGGTAAACACTGAGCGCCTCCGCAAACAGGCCCTGCTCCTTGAGCACGTTTCCGAGATAAACGTAAGTGTAGCCATGTTCCGGGGCCAGCTCCACGGTTCGCCGAAGCGCCGTAACGGCTTCATCATGGCGACCGATATGATGGAGCAATAAGCCTTGATTGGCTTGCGCAAAAGTGAAATCAGGCCGACGCGCGAGCGCATCGGCATAGACGTCCAAAGCCTCCTCATAACGCCCGAGCGCCTGAAGCGTAATCGCCTGATTGCAATGAGCTTCAACACAGTTCGGATCCACTCGAAGAGCTTCCGCATTCGCGGCCAGAGCCTCTTCCAGTTTGCCTTCAGCCCTCAGAACATTAGCAAGCCGCGTATGGACGAGAGCGAGATCGGGATTGAGCCGAAGCGCCTCGCCATAAGCTTGCGCGGCGTCCGCCAACCGGCCTTCGAGATGAAGCAAGAGGCCGTGTGCGCCATGAGCCTCGGCCATTTGCGGCGCAAGACGGATGGCTTTCCGGCAAGACTTGCGCGCGTCGCCGAGGCGGCTAAGAGCAATAAGAGCCTCGGTCCGTCCGATCTGGGCAGCATGAAGGCTGGATTGTAATGAGACGGCTTTGCTATAAGCGGCCTCGGCGGCCTTATGATCACCGCGCCGCAGCATCAAATCTCCGAGATTGCTGTAAGCGGCTGCAAATCGCGGACTGAGGGTGATGGCTTTCTGGCAAGCGCCGATCGCTTCATCGTCGCGCCAGAGCTGCATCAGGATCACGGCGAGATCGGAATGCGCCTCGGCATAATCGGGCTTGAGTTTGAGACAGTGGTTTAAAAGCCGGATTGCCTCCTCGCTGCGGCCGAGCTGGTGTTCGATGATGCCGAGATGATGGAGAGCGAGGATATTTTGAGCATCGATCTTGAGAATCTGGCGATAGGCGGAATGTGCTTCGCTCAATCGGCCCGACTGGAGGTGTTGAATGGCCGCCGCCAGCATTGTTTGAAGGGGATGATTCGGGCTTTTAAGCTGGCATTGTTTGGTTTGAGGCTTCATTTTAGCTCGCGCTTAGACAGATAAGACCGTCTATACACCAATTGGTTGCAATTTTCTTATTGAAAATACCTCCTGGAAAAACCGAAGATCTTGTCTGCTGATTTTTTTAGGGAATGAGTCCCTGACTTTTCGGAAAAGCTCTGGTGCCGATTTAAGCCTATGCTATAAGCCGTTTATGGCAATTACACTTCATCAGGGCGACCTGCCGGACGGTCTGATATTTGGCGACAGCGTCGCAATCGATAGTGAAACAATGGGGCTCGATCCCCATCGTGACCGGCTTTGTCTCGCTCAGCTTTCTCGCGGTGATGGCGACGCGCATCTCGTTCAATTCAAGAACGGCTTTAGCGCTCCGAACCTCTTCAAACTCCTGTCCGATCCGGCCATATTGAATATCTTTCATTACGGTCGTTCTGACATTGCAATGTTCGACAAGAATCTTGGTGTGCTGACGGAGCCGGTCTACTGCACGAAAATCGCCTCAAAGCTGACCCGCACTTATACGGACCGGCATGGCCTGCGCGATCTTTGCCGCGAGCTTTTGGGCATTGAAATATCCAAGCAGCAACAATCGTCGGATTGGGGCGCAGCCGAACTCACAGAGGATCAGCTCGCCTATGCGGCATCGGATGTCCTCCATTTGCATCAGCTAAAGATGCTGCTTGACGGATTGTTAGACCGGGAAGGCCGGCGGGATATCGCCGAGGCATGCTTTCGTTTTCTGCCGATGCGCGCGCGTCTCGATCTTCTCGGCTGGGATGAAGAAGAAATTTTCCATCACTAAGATTTGCTCTGCACCATCATAAATTTGCACCGCAAAAAGGCTATGGTACTGTCCATTGGCGTATGAAGTCTGTTGAAGCAAACAGCACCGGCGGTCACCAGCAATAATTCGGACATGGCGATACAAACTCATATTCCGCCTGCCCCAGCGCGTTTTTCCGGTCTTCCTGAAGCAGGAGACCGTGCGAAAGCATTCCGGCGCGCCAAGCGGCATAGCGTAACTGTCAAACTCTTGCGCTGGCTTTTGCCACTTAGCGCTGTGTGTGTGTCGGGACTTTACCTTCTGCCGTCAAATATTGCTGTCGAAGTCGATGGGGGTGAAGCAAGCGTTGAGTCGATCGACATCACGCGAGGCGGCCTCAAAATGGTGAATCCGCGTATCAAGGGCGTGCATGAAAAACATGGCGTCTATGACATCCGGGCCGATCATGCGACTCAGCAGATTCAAAATCCCGATCTCATTACACTCGATACGATTTCCGCCGAGCTCCTGTCAAAGAAGGGTGAAAAAACGACATTCACAGCCCCTTCCGGTGTTTTTCACTCCAAAAAGGAAGAGCTGACATTCGATAATGGCGTCAGCATTGGGGGAAATGCCGGATTCACAGGCCGCCTGAAGACGGCAACCGCATTTTTACAGATCAATAAGCTGATCTCCACCGACCCGGTCGAATTGGGATTTCACAGCAGCACGATTAAAGCGCGCTCCATGACCTTTTATTCGAACGAAAGACGAGCCATCTTTGAAGGGGGCGTTCGAGTCCACCTGGAACGGAAATCGAGGGAAAGCCAAGAATGACGGTCTTCGACACGATCGGTACACGAAGAAACGCTGTGGCGATCCGCTCCGCGATCAGCACCGCAATTTTGACATTCGCCCTCGCAGCGACGGCGGCTTACGGACAGACTCCCGGAAACAGTCTGGCGAGCAACTATTCCGCCAATTCCGACAAGCCGATCGATATCGTCGCCGATGTTCTGGAGGTCGACGATCAAAAGAAGATCGCGGTTTTTAAAGGCAATGTCTCGGCCACACAGGGCGATTTCAATCTTCGCGCAAAAGAGCTGCAGGTTACTTACGAACAACAGAAAAAAAACCAGGTTAATGCTCAACAGACCGCCAATAGCGGTCTTGTTCCGGGTGGCGGCGCCGATATTACGCAAATCGACGCCAAGGGAAAGGTTCTCGTGCGAACCAAGGAAAACCAAACCGCAACGAGCGATTGGGCTGTGTTCGACGTAAGGAAACAACTCGTGACAATTGGCGGGAACGTTGTCCTCTCCCAAGGGACAAACACGATCAAGGGGAGCAGGCTTGTTATCGACCTCAAATCCGGGTTAAGCCGTTTCGAAACTGGAAACGAGATTGCAGGCGGCGAAAAGACAAAACAGAGGCTGAGAGCGATTTTCACGCCGAAAAGCCGTCCCAAAGCCCCGAAGTGACGGTTTGCGCGGCCTTTTCGTCCGCATTCATTGCGAAAAAATCCCGATCACAAACATCATGACACCAAGGCTGACATGAGGCATTGAGCGAATTGTCTTTCTGCAGCCGCAAATTTCGAATTAACCTTTAGCGCGCTTGGCACTATGGTCGTTACGCAGACGTTCCTAGTGGAGCGAATTTGACATTTGATACCCATTTGCGGCAAACCTCGTTTTCAAACGTCAAATTCAAAAGCTCCACTAGAATCAATAAGTTGCTAGTGGTTCTTGAGATTCAAACATTTGTTAATGAGGGCGCCGCAGATGGGATGCAAATGTTTGAATCGA
>CAZMAC010000216.1:0-5629 GCA_964564085.1 uncultured Hyphomicrobiaceae bacterium | reverse complement strand
CCGCACTCGGAATTTCGTGCTTTGTAACCTCGCTCGGCTTGATAATCAGCGTCCGACCATCCCAATGCGCGCTACGGCCTGGCGTTAAAATGGCCCAGCGTTCATTGGTAAAACGGCGCATAAAAAATGGTGCGACCGCGTCCAGTACGTGATGCGAGGGCTCAAACCATGACAGATAAATCGGGCCGAGCTCATCGCTGGTTTGCCGGAAGCGGACGAAGGCTTTCATTTTATGCTTGTCGCGGGCAACCGCCAGTTCGAGTTGATGAGCGCGGTGAACATCGGGATCGGAGCGTATGGCCAGCAAATGCGGCTCGGCTTTTAAGCGCCTCAGAAGACGATAGGCGAGATCAAAGCGCGAGGGGTCGCTGTGGCAGATGAGCTTTTGTACCAGGGTGATGAACTGAGTTGACACGACCGGCTTGTGCGGATTGTCGAGAAGCGGCGGGTGCGGCGTTTCGGTGTCAAATAAGCCTTTGTCGCCATCGCCAATCCTCCATGAAATCTCGCCTGCAGCAATATCCGCCATCAGAAAGTGCCGGGCGGCGGAGCGCCAGCCCTCAAAATCGGCGGGAAAAGCGAGGCGGACGATATACATTAGGCAAAAAGCGAAAGTTGCTCCGGCCCTTTCCGCATCATCTGCGCAAGAGCGCCGGCATCTAACAGCCGGGCCGGATGCCAATCCGCCGTGCAGATAAAGGGCTGCATTTTGGCCAAGCGCCCGTTAATGCGTTTCAAATCTTCCAGCCGAAGCCTGCGCCATCGCCGGGCCTTGATGATTGCGCTGACGCTCTTCACGCCGAGTCCGGGCACACGGAGCAGGGCCTCACGTCCGGCGCGGTTGATATCGACAGGAAAATATCCGCGATTGGCCAGCGCCCAGGAGGCTTTGGGATCGAGTCCCAAATCGAGCATCGGCTCCTGTCCTGCCGGGACAATCTCATCGAGACTGAAATCATAAAATCGCAGCAACCAGTCCGCCTGATAGAGCCGGTGTTCGCGCAGGAGCGGCGGGGGTTTGAGCGGTAACTGCGTGCTCGAATCCGGGATCGGAGAAAAGGCGGAATAATAGACGCGGCGCAGGCCGTAGCTTCCGTAAAGCGTCGTGCTGGTGTGTAGAATGTCGCGGTCGGAGGCCTGATCGGCGCCAACGATCATTTGCGTCGATTGCCCGGCGGGCGCAAAGTTAGGCGCATGGCGCAGCTTACGACGTTCATCCTTGGTCTGATCGAGCCGCAGCCGCACCCGCGCCATCGTCTTCTTTATCCCCTCCCGGTCTTTCTCCGGCGCAAGTTTCGTCAAGCCCGTCTCGGTCGGGAGCTCGATATTGATCGACAGCCGGTCCGCATAGCGCCCGGCCTCCTCGATCAGCTGCGGATCGGCATCGGGAATGGTTTTCAGATGGATATAGCCACGAAAATCATGGGTCAGTCTCAGCTCGCGCGCCACGCGCGTCACTTGCTCCATCGTGTAGTCAGGCGTTTGAATGATGCCGGAGGAAAGAAACAGCCCTTCAATATAATTGCGCTTATAGAAATCAAGCGTGAGCTGAATAACTTCGTCAACCGTAAAGCGTGCTCGCCTGACATTGCTCGATGCGCGGTTCACGCAATAGAGGCAATCGTAAATACAGAAATTGGTCAGCAGAATTTTTAAAAGTGAAATGCAGCGCCCGTCCGGCGCATAGGCATGGCAGATGCCCGACCCTTCCGTCGAGCCAACGCCTCTGCCGCCGACCGAGTTGCGCCTCGACGTTCCGCTGGAGGCGCAGGACGCATCATATTTCGCTGCATCAGCCAGGATCGCCAGCTTTTCTTTGAGATTATAAGTCACCATAAGAGCGGCTTACCCCTTGTTCATGTTTTGTTCAAGTCTTTCATCCGCGCGTCATTGCCGCAGCCTGTGAAGAGCACACAATCGTGAGGATGTAGGGACTGGCCAAAAATGGCGGACAATTTAAATAAGAGAAATGTCCAATCATCAATCTCCCGGAGACTTCTCATGAGCTCAAAGAAAAATGCAATCGTTACCGGATCGACCAGTGGTATCGGCCTCGGCATGGCGGAAGCCCTCGCCAAAAACGGCATGAACGTCATGCTGAACGGTTTCGGCGACCAAAGCGAAATCGAACAGACCCGGTCGCGGCTTGCGTCGGAGAGCGGCGTCGAAGTCGGTTATCATGGCGCAGATATGACAAAGCCGGACGAAATCGCCGACCTGTTCAAGACGACGGAGCAATAATTCGGCTCGGTCGATATCGTCATCAATAATGCCGGTATTCAGCATGTCGCGCCTGTCGAAGAGTTCCCGCCTGAGAAATGGGACGCGATCATCGCCATCAATCTTTCAAGCGCCTTTCACCTCATCCGCCATGCCATTCCGGGCATGAAATCGCGCGACTGGGGACGGGTTATCAACCTCTGCTCCGCGCACGGCCTTGTCGCTTCGCCGTTCAAGTCCGCCTATGTCGTGGCCAAACACGGCATTATGGGCTTGACGAAAACCGTGGCGCTTGAGGTTGCTGAAAACGGCATCACGGTCAATTCCATTTGTCCTGGCTATGTGCTGACACCGCTTGTTGAAAAGCAAATTCCGGATCAGGCAAAGTCGCGCGGCATCTCCGAAGAGGAGGTCAAGCGCAATGTTCTACTGCATGCGCAGCCGACGAAAAAATTCGTCACGACCGAGGAAGTCGGTGCACTGACCGTTTTCCTTTGCAGCGACGCAGCGGCTTCCATTACAGGCGCGGCCCTGCCGGTCGATGGCGGTTGGACGGCGCAATGACGGAAGCCGGACACGCCAATCAGAACGGGAGCGCCAAATCCATCAATCTGGCGCTCCAGGGCGGCGGCTCGCACGGCGCGTTCACCTGGGGCGTTCTCGACCGGTTTTTGGAGGATGAGCGGATCGCGATCGAGGCGATCAGCGGCACAAGCGCCGGCGCAATGAATGCCGCAGTCGTGGCCGACGGACTTATGGATGGCGGCCGTGAAGGCGCACGCGAGCATTTAAAGACATTCTGGCACGAGGTGAGTCATAGAGCGGCCTTCAGCTCGGTCGCACGCAATCCCTTCGATGTTTTTACAAAGAACTGGAGCCTTAATCGATCGCTAGGGTTTTTCTGGTTCGACGCCTTCACCCGCTCGGTTTCGCCCTATGATTTTAATCCGCTCAATATCAATCCGCTGCGGGATATCGTCGAACGGCTGGTCGATTTTGAGAAAGTCCGCTCCTGCCCTCACGTGAAATTGTTTCTATCCGCAACAAATGTGGAAACAGGGCGGGTCCGGGTCTTCGAAACCCAGAATGTGACCGCGGATGTGGTGTTGGCCTCGGCGTGTCTGCCAACACTGTTTCAGGCTGTCGAAATCGATGGTGAGCATTATTGGGACGGCGGCTACATGGGCAATCCTGTGCTCTTTCCGTTCATTTATGCCAGCCGGTCGAGCGACATTCTGATCGTTCAGATCAATCCGATCGAGCGCAAAGACGTGCCGCGGACGTCGCGTGAAATTTTGGACCGGATCAATGAAATCTCCTTTAACTCAAGTTTGCTGAAAGAGCTTCGCGCCGTCGAATTCGTCAGCCGGATGCTGTCGGAGGACCGGCTCGATGCTGAACGTTACCGGGATTTGAACGTTCATATTATCGAGCTGCATGATAACGACATCTCATTCGGCGCGGCAAGCAAACTCAACGCGGAGCGCGCTTTTTTAGAGCATCTTTTCGAGATGGGGCGCAGCAGCGCGGATGCCTGGCTGGAGAAAAACTACGGCGATATCGGCGAGCGATCGACGGTCGATATAAGAAAGATGTTTCAGGAGGATGGTTACGAGCAGGGCTTGCCAGGCTGACTGTGTGGCGGCTCAAGCAGGCGGGGGACCGAAAATCAGAACGGCATTGAGACCGCCAAAGGCAAAGGAGTTCGCCATCGCGTAATTCACCTCACGCGCCCGGCCCTCATTTGGCGTATAGTCGAGATCGCATTCATTACCAGGCTCATCGAACCCGGTGGTCGGCGGAATGAAATTTTCTTCAATCGCCTTGATGGAGGCAATGGCCTCAACCCCGCCACCTGCGCCGAGACAATGCCCATGCATCGATTTTGTCGATGAAACGGAAACACGATCGGCGTGATTTTCGAAGACGTGGCGGATCGCCCGCGTTTCATTGATGTCGTTAATCGTCGTCGCAGTGCCATGGGCGTTGATGTAGTCAATATCGGATGGCGCGAGCCGGGCATCGTCCAAAGCGATCTTCATCGCAACGGTCGGGCCTTCGATGGACGGATTGACCATATCGGCGGCGTCGGACGTCATGCCGAAACCCACAAGTTCGGCAAGCGGTGTGGCTCCGCGCGCCTTTGCGTGTTCCAGCTCCTCAAGGACGAGAATGCCCGCGCCTTCGGCCAGTACGGTTCCGTTGCGGCGTTTGGCGAAGGGGTAGCAGCCATCCGGCGACAGGACACGCATGGCCTGCCAGGAGCGCAAGGAACCAAAAGTCAGACAGGCTTCGGAAGCCCCAGCAACACCGACATCCACCATGCCGGCACGGATCATCTGGAATGTCAGCCCGATGGCATGCGCTGCCGTCGAACAGGCGCTGACCGTACCGAAACAGGGACCTTTAATGCCATATTCGATGCTGACATGCGCGCAGGCCGAAGACCCTATCACTCGCAGAAGCGTGAGCGGGTGCGTTGCCTTTTTCTTGTGGATGAACAGATCGGAATAGGCCGTTTCCATCGTCGACAAGCCGCCGACGCCGGAACCGATAATCGACGCCGCCCGGTGGCCGTTGGGGATCGGGCCATCAAAACCGGCCTGCTTCATGGCCTCAATCGCCGCAGCGCCTGCAAATTGGGAGTAACGGTCGGCCAGCAGTAGAGGCTTTGTCGAGCAGTACTCGCGCGGGTCGAAATTCTTCACTTCGCCCGCAATATCAATATACAGATCCTGCAGATCGAAATTCGTAATGCGCCCGATGCCACATTCGCCATGCCTCAGATTCGACCAAAAGGCGTCAACGCCGGTGCCTATGGCCGAAACCACGCCTTGCCCGGTCACAACGACCCGTCTTGCCCCGTTGGGCCCTGTCATGTCTTGCCCTTATGTCGATAGAGCGCCGAGAGGCAGGCGAAGAGATCAGGCAGCTGCGCCTGCCGTGCCGCCTTTTTCAGATATCAGCGCTGTCACCCGATCGACAACGGAACCGACTGTGGAGAAATCGGTCATTTCTTCATTGGCATTATACGGGATCTGTATACCAAACGTATCCTCAATATCGAAAACGATCACGGCTAGATCGAGCGACTCGATTTCCAGATCGCTCAGCTTGGTATCCAGAGAAATCGTCTCTGGCGGTTCCTTCATATTCTTCTTCAGAATAGTTATAATCTTATCGGCTACGTCGTCCATCATCCTCTCCCTGCCCTAACACACTGAGGGCAAGTGTAATCCGCGTTCGCCGGATGCGGTCCGGGAGTTTCATTGTCACCAATTAAACGCAAAATTGCAGAGTGTCTAGGGCTTCATCTCGCTACTGGTTCGATTCAAACATTTGTATCCCATCTGAGGCACCCTCATTTACGAATGTTTGAATCTAAGGAACCACTAGTGTCCCGATTCCG
>CAZMAC010000215.1:0-5640 GCA_964564085.1 uncultured Hyphomicrobiaceae bacterium | reverse complement strand
GCCTCGAAAGCGGCCGGATCGATGGTTTCCGCTCCCAACAGCTCGACGACCTTGCCGCGCATCTCCCAGGGCTTGAAGCCGAGGGCCGCCAGATCGTTGACCGCGGATTTGGCGATTTCGCTCACCTGCTGCTTCTGCTCAGCCGTCGCGTCAACGCGGGACAGAACTTTTTCAACGCGCCGGTCGACACGGGCGGTGATTCTCTCAGCATCGAACTTGTGATGTTTGATGCCATAATAGAAGATCGCCGGTGCGCTGCCGACGCCGCCTGCAAATCCTACGACGCCGCCGATCCCAACGAGAAGGGCTCCGACAAGCAGCCGCTTGCCCCAGCGCCGTTTCGGTTTGCTTTCGCCTGCGCCGTTTGCCGTGTTTTCTGTCTCTGTCATGTCAGTCTCCATTTGCGTGTTGGACAAAATCGAATGACTGACAGATGACACCGCGTTGTTTCTGGCGAAGGGTTTGAATGTAAAGTTTTGTAAAGACTCGAACGCTTCCCATGGAGGAGACTATTGCCGAAAGAGAAAATCGGCGGGCAGGCCCAGACGCAGGCAAGCCTCTACGGGCGGCGTGCCCTCAAGCGGCGTGCGGTTAAGCATTTTCGCGCCAAGCCCGATCAGCCGCCGCTCCCAGCCGCGCAATCGCCATTTGCCGTCAAGCTCCAGCTTCTCCCGCACCCAAACCGGCAGGCAATCGACCCCTGCGCGGATCAGCATGCCTTGAAAAACCCTTGTCCCGCGTGGCAGAATCGGCGCCCGGCGCATAATCTCCAGAAACTCAAAGATGATCGGCGACGGCTCCAGCCGCTCCGCCATGCGCACAAAAAGCGCCTCGCGCCCGGCGTCAGACGTCACCGGATCTGTCACGCCGTAATGCCCCGCCGCCCTCTGGCCTTCCGCGTAATAACGTGAAATGTCATCCTCGCTCAGCGGATGCGCGAAATGCCGATAGGCCTCGATAAAGCCGAAGGCCGCCGTCGTGCCAACCCATAGCAGCAGCTCCGGATCGTCCGCCGCATAAGGCTCGCCGCCGGGCGTAACGCCCTCAACGCGCCCATGCATTCGGCCCACGCCCGCAATCATCGCTTCAGCACGGCTCGCCGGGCCGTAAACCGTGATCATGGCGGCAAGCCCTGTCCGCCGCAAACGCCGCAAAGGATCGGTGCGGAACGTCGTATGCTCCCAGATGCCGGTGCGGACACGCGGCTCCGCCAGCTCCAGAAGCACGGCCGTGACGCCGCCGATGAACAGGGTTAACGGGTTCTTAAAGACCTGCCAGGAGACCGATCGCGGGTCAGCAAAGGCTGGCTCCCCGGCCGGCTCGCGGAAATCGATGCGCGGCCCCCCGCCCTCATAGAAAAACCGCTGCGCCTCCTGCTCCAGGAAGCGGCGCATCCAGCGCGGAGCCGTCAAGGGCTGGGACAAACGCATCAAAGGGCTGGCTGGTCTGGAAAAATAGGACATAAAAACAAGCAAAGCCTTGGCTATCAACGAAATATGCGAATTTGCGTAAAATCAAAGTCAAACAGCAGCATCTCGATCATTTTTATCCTTCACCCATGACGCGACACCGCGGTCTTGAAAACGTGCATTGTCGGCGCGAAATCATAGCAAGACGTAAAAAGGGTAATCACAATGTCCTATTCCTATGATGACGAACATCACGAGCCGGTGCGCCGCGACGACAGCAGCGCCATCTGGCTGCGCGGGCTTTTCATGCTCCTGTTTATCTTTCTCTTCGGGCTGGCCCAATCCGTGCTCTTCGCTATTGCGGTCATTCAGTTCATTTGGATGCTGATCAAGCGGGAGCCGAATGTGTTCCTGGCCGAGTTCGGCGCATCGCTTTCGCTGTGGATGGCGGAAACGGCGCGGTTCCTGGTGGGCGATACGCAGGACAAGCCGTTTCCCTGGAGGCCCTGGCCGATGGCGTAAGGCGGAGCTATACGTGTCGTGCAAAACGGGGGCCAAATTGTGGTAAATCTCACTTTCACGCTGGAGACGCAAACAGGCCGCAGCGAGCGTCAGATCGCCATCGACCGGCTGATCGTCGCCGGATGGACCGGCCGCGACCGCGCTAAGATGGAAGCCCATATCGCCGAACTCGAAGCGCTGGGCGTGACGCGCCCCAAAACCACGCCGGTGTTTTACCGCGTCTCCGCCAGCCGCCTGACCACCGCGCCCGTCATCGAAGTGCCCGGCAGCGACAGCAGCGGCGAGGCCGAGACCCTGCTGATCAACGATGGCGGCACGCTGCTCGTCGGCCTTGCCTCGGACCACACCGACCGTAAGGTCGAGGCCTACAACATCACCGTCTCCAAGCAGATCTGCGACAAGCCCTGCGCGCCCGTCCTATGGCCGCTCGATGAGGTGCAGCCGCATTGGGACAGGCTGCAGCTCGCCTCGGTGATCGAGGAAGACGGCGCGCTCAAGGCGTATCAGCACGGCAGCGTCGCCGGCATGCTCGCCCCCGCCGAGCTGATCGTGGCGCTTGAAGCGGAGGGCGACAGTTTCGGCCCCGGCAGCGCCATGTTTGGGGGCACGCTGCCGGCCCTCGGCGGCGTCCGCCCCGCGCCCAGCTTTGCCATGACGCTGGAAGACCCGGTGCTCGGGCGCAAGATCGGGCACCGCTACGAGATCGTCAGCCTGCCCGTGGCGGGGTAGCCGCTTCTTTGTCGTCCCGGACCCCGGTTCAAGCCCGGGGCAGGCGGAGCGAAGCGCAGATCCGGGGGCTACTCGCATAACAACCCGGCACATTGTTCGTTGATAGGAGAGTGGGTCCCGGATAGCCCTTGGGGCTTCCGGGACGACGGAATGGAGGCGCTTCACTCCGCCTGCCCCGGGCTTGAACCGGGTCCGGGGTGACGATGGCGGCATAGGCGACAGCCGCGCCGGATCAGCAAAACTCCTAACCCGCTTCCCTCCCGCCCCGTCCTGAATTAACCTGCGGCGTAAAAAAGCAGGAAGACGGGGCATGAACCGGGACGAATCCATCGCGCTGTTTCAGCGCTGCGAAACAGCGCGCGGCGAGGCGTTGGCGGCTGGGAAATCGCGAGACGAGGCTCACGAGGCGGCCAAGGCGGTCTGGGACGCTTGGGCGCAGCCGCTTCTTGCCGAGCGGAAACAGCTTGAAGAGGCCGGGGAATGGGACGCTAAGCTAAATCCCTTTGGCGCACTTGAAGGCCAAAACGATCAGACCAAGGATTGGCTGAGTCGCGCCTCCGTCGATTTCAGCCGGTGCCGATTTTATGTTGAGACGGCGGAAGAGGCACCGGCTGAATCTTCAGAAGAGTTTGACGAGACGCCGGAGGATGTCAAATCAATTCCTCTTGCAGGCGGCGGTCTCGACTTTCGTGGCTTCGATTTCCCCGCCGCCGCCTGGTTCAACGGCGCGGCCTTTTCCGCCGCCGCCTGGTTCGGCGACGCGACCTTTTCCGCCACCGCCTGGTTCGGCGACGCGACCTTTTCCGCCGACGCCTCGTTCGACGGCGCAACCTTTTCCGCCGACGCCTCGTTCGGCGACGCGACCTTTTCCGCCGCCGCCTGGTTCAACGGCGCAACCTTTTCCGCCGCCGCCTGGTTCACCGGCGCGACCTTTTCCGCCGCCGCCTGGTTCACCGGCGCAATCTTTTCCGCCACCGCCCGGTTCACCGGCGCAACCTTTTCCGCCGCTTCGTTTGTTCAGGCTCGCTTCGAAGGACCGGCGAGTTTCAACGGCTGCACATTCGAGAAAGACGCCAGCTTCCGTTCGATCAGCTCGAAGATCGGTTTCGATCTTTCGGATGCAGAGTTCGGGCGCGTGCCGGATTTCACCCAGAGCACGCTGCATCGCGATCCGCGGCTGGATAATGTCACTGTGTTTTATCGGGTGATCCCAACCTATCCGGACTATATCCCCAGAAGGGATCAAGACGATGAAATCATACCGCCTGAATTTGGGGAACGGGCCGGTCATGCGCTCGATCGTTTCGTAAGCTGGCCTTTGCGGCTCTGCCGTTTGAGCTTCAACACGGATCCGGATATGCCCGCCAAATTCCGCGAGTTGAAGCGCTATGCCATTCAGGGGGAAGACCATCGCAGCGAGCTGGAATTTCACGCCCAGGAAATCCGTACCTCGCGTTTCGCCATCGATAAATGGTGGCATCCGCGCTTCTGGGTCGGCGTTCTGTACGAAGCGTTCTCCGATTTCGGCCGCTCGGTCCGCCGCCCTGCGCTGGCGATGGTTCTACTTACCACACTCTTTGCCGGATATTTTCTCAGCGTGAGCATCGAGGAATCGGGCGGCAAGCCGGGGGCTTGGATTGTCTTGCCCTTTCAATCGCAGCCCTGTATCGCGGCTGGTGCCAACGACTCCGCAAGAGTCCGCGAAGGCATGCAAAAGATCGCCGAAAAGACGAACGCCACCATCGAAGCCTGGTCGCTGGCCTTGAAAAATACCTTCGTCTTCATCAATTGGGACCGGGCCGACGCCGCGCGGCGCAATTTCGGCTGCCTTTACGGCCTCACCACAGACGGCCGCCTGACCTTCCCTTACGTGCCGAGCCGCGTCTCCTTCGCCAGCCTGATCCAGATCATCCTGTCCTCGATCCTGCTGTTCCTGCTGCTGCTCGGCATACGGAATATGTTGAAGCTGAAATGAGCGGGTGGCTTTACGGCTCCGCCCCGGCTTTATGCCCCTTCGTCATCCCGGAAACCCGTAGAGTTATCCGGCACCCACTCTGCTACCCGCTCGGCGTAGAGTTCTTTGTGATTAGAGTGGGCCCCGGATCACGTCCGGGGCGACAAACTGGAATTTTAGGACAGAAGACTGTCATAAAGATCCTGCCAGGCAGGGTTCGTCTCTTCGATGAGTTGGGTTTTCCACGCTCGCTGCCATTTCTTCAGACGTTTTTCGTAAGCAATTGCATCCAACGCCATTGCAAAAGGCTCGACGTAGACCAGACAAAAGAGTCGGTATTTGCGGACAAATTCGGAGCCAAGACCGCGGCGGTGCAAACCAATACGCTGAGAAGGCGCATTTGTGACGCCAGTGTAAAGCGTGCCATGCTTCCGATTGGTGAGAATATAGACATAGAACATAGCACTGTATTTTGCGATATCGGCTGGTCATCGCGAAATACGAGACATTCCGATCAGCAACCGTGATGTTGTCACAGAATTTTATTGTGAACACGCCCCTTCGTCGTCCCGGAAGCCCGAAGGGCTATCCGGGATCTACTCTGCTATCGGCTCGGCGTAGAGTTTTTTGTAGTTGGAGTGGGCCCCGGCTCGCGAACCTTTACGGTGAGCGACAAGCGCTCACCTTGTCCAGGGCGACAAGGGGGATAATACGCGGGCGGGATGACAAAATGAATACCCGTCACCCCGGAAAATGCGCAGCATTTGTCCGGGGTCGCGCGAGGCGATTCTGAATGTGACCCCGGACAGCCCTTTGGGCTTCCGGGGTGACGGAACAGCATCAAAGGTTTATTCACCACGCTGATAATTTCTCTCCGAAACTTATCCCCGCCCCTCTCTGTCAACCTATACTCACCCCGTCGCTTCCCTCACGGGGCGCCGGGACTCGAGACCGTCTCAACTGGTGGGGAAGCGATGCGGCGCCTGAGGAGTCGAGGGACCCGGCAAGCCTAACGGCGACCCGGCC
>CAZMAC010000214.1:0-5645 GCA_964564085.1 uncultured Hyphomicrobiaceae bacterium | reverse complement strand
GGGCATCAGATCGCTATGCCCTCCCCGCTCATCGAAGGCATTGTCGAATATCCGGAAGGTGTCCCCGCCACTGTCGACAATTATGCGAAAGACGTGACTGCTTTTATGATGTGGGCTGCCGAGCCAAAGCTTGAGGAACGCAAGAGCATGGGCCTCAAAGTGCTAATCTATCTAGCCATTTTAACATTGCTTCTTTATTTGTCGAAACGCGCATTATGGCGGAATGTTAAGCACTGATTTTTGTTTAGCGTGCCACCATCGCTTAATAGGCCCGTTTGGGCCTATTTTCTTTGAAATTGTGTGCCTGACGAAATTTGAACGACTTCTCCGATAACTCAAATTCGGTGGTCGACGGACACAAACATGACAAAGACAGTTTTAGGTATTATCGGGGGATCTGGCCTTTATGACCTGCCAGGCCTCTCAAATAAAAGCCAAATGCAAATTCAAACGCCTTGGGGTGAGCCGTCGTCGCATTTGTTATTCGGCGAAATAGCCGGTCTGCCGATTGTATTTTTGCCCCGTCATGGCAAAGGCCACACGCTGCCTCCATCCGCCATCAACTACCGCGCCAATATTGACGCCATGAAACGCGCCGGCGTTACTGATCTTGTGTCCGTTTCCGCCTGTGGCTCTTTTCGAGAAGATCTGCCGCCAGGGACTTTTGTCATTGTCGATCAGTTTATCGACCGCACCTTCGCGCGAGAAAAAAGCTTCTTCGGTCAAGGCTGCGTAGCTCATGTTGCAATGGGGGATCCTGTCAGTCCAGGCCTGGCAGACAAAATCGAAGAGGCCGCCAAAGCCGAAAGCATCCCATACAGCCGGGGAGGCACCTACCTCGTTATGGAAGGCCCGCAATTTTCGACGCGAGCGGAATCCTTTCTTTACCGTGACTGGGGATGCAGTGTCATCGGCATGACGAACATGCCCGAAGCAAAGCTCGCCCGCGAAGCTGAAATTTGTTATGCGACTATCGCTATGGTCACCGACTTTGACTGCTGGCATGACGACCATGTGGATGTCGATATCAGCGATATTTTACGCGTCATGAAGGGAAACTCTGAAAACGCTGGGCGGCTTATTGCGCATCTTGCAAGTGATTTTCCGCGTGAACACGAGCCATGCCCCATAGGTTCAGACAAAGCTCTGGAATTTGCAATTATAACAGCGCCAGAGGCGCGCGATCCGGAACTTTTGCAAAAGCTCGATGCAGTGGCCGGTCGGGTCCTGAGCAAGAGCGGCTAGAGCGCTTTCAGGCGAAGTGGATGCCGGTTCGCCGTTCGGAAAGCGCGTTAAGATAAAAGGTTAGAGCCTCGTTCCGATTCCATGTGATCGGAACGAGGCTCTAGATTTGCGGAGATACACCATGACACTTCGTGTCGATCTCGATTTGAAAACCCTCATAAGAACCATTCCTGATTATCCCAAACCGGGGATCATGTTCCGGGATGTCACGACGTTGCTAAAGCATGCAGCGGGTTTCAAGGCGTGTATCGAGAGGCTGGCTGAACCATACAAAACGGCCGGCATTGAAGCTGTAGTCGGCATTGAAGCACGCGGATTTATCCTTGGTGGCGCTGTCGCAGATCGGCTGGGAACCGGCTTTATTCCGTTTCGCAAGAAAGGGAAACTACCGTGGCACACGATTGGCCAGGAGTATGAGCTGGAATATGGGACTGATGTCATCGAGACCCATGAAGATGCAATCAGCTCCGGCGAGCGCATTTTGATCGTGGATGATCTGATCGCGACCGGCGGGACGGCGGAAGCGGCTTGCAAGCTGATCAAGCGGGCCGGCGGCGTACCGGTCGGTGCGGCTTTCGTGATCGATCTCCCTGATCTGGGCGGGATAAAGAAAATTGAGGCGCAGGGCGTACCTTGCCACACATTGATTGCTTTTGAGGGACATTGATCGCGCTGCATCGTGCAAATCCGGGTTCCTGCCATTGCTTCACGCCTCATGATCCGCTAAGAGCCGATCATCTTTAGATTCAAGCACGCTGGAGCGCCGCCCATGCGCATGAGCCGCTATTTCCTGCCAATTCTTCGCGACGATCCGAAAGAAGCGGAGATCGTCTCGCATAAGCTCATGCTGCGGGCGGGCATGATACGTCAATCCAGCGCCGGCATTTATTCCTGGCTTCCGCTTGGCTTTCGCGTGCTCAAGAAGATCGAACAGATCGTGCGCGAGGAGCAGGACCGCTCCGGTGCGATCGAGGTGCTCATGCCGACGATCCAACCGGCTGATCTCTGGCGCGAAAGCGGACGCTATGAGGATTACGGCGCGGAAATGCTGCGCATCAAGGATCGCCATGAACGTGATATGCTCTATGGACCGACGAATGAAGAGCAGATCACACAGATCTTCCGCGACAGTGTGAAAAGCTACCGCGATCTGCCGCGCAATCTTTATCACATCCAATGGAAATTCCGCGACGAGATCCGTCCACGCTTTGGGGTCATGCGTGGCCGCGAATTTCTTATGAAAGACGCCTATTCTTTCGATTTGAGCGCAGACGCCGCGCGAAGCTCCTACAATAAGATGTTTGTGGCCTATCTTCGCACCTATGCCCGGATGGGTCTCAAGGCAATCCCGATGAAGGCCGAAACGGGACCGATCGGCGGCGATCTCAGCCACGAATTCATCATCCTGGCCGACACCGGAGAGAGTGAAGTATTCTGCCACCGCGGTCTGGTCGAAATGGAGGTCCCTGGCGAAAATACAGATTATGACAGCGATCTTTCGCCGATCATCGAGAAATGGACAAGTCTTTACGCGGCAACCGACGAAATGCACGACGCGGCACGCTTCGAAAAAGAGGTTCCGGAAGCAGACAGACTGTCGGCCCGCGGGATCGAGGTTGGCCACATATTCTATTTCGGCAGCAAATATTCCAAACCGATGAAGGCGCAGGTGCAAGGCCCAGACGGCAACTGGACCCTTGTTGAGAGCGGATCCTACGGTATCGGGGTCTCGCGTCTGGCCGGAGCCATTATCGAGGCCAGCCATGATGAGGCCGGCATTATCTGGCCGCAATCGGTCGCGCCTTTTACCGTCGGGCTGCTCAATCTTAAATCCGGCGACCCCGTGACTGACAAGGCCTGCGAAACGCTCTATCGCGGCCTCACCTCCGCCGGGATCGACATCTTGTATGACGATACCGAAGAGCGCGCTGGCGCAAAATTCAAAACGATGGACCTCATCGGTCTTCCCTGGCAGCTCATTGTCGGACCGAAAACTCTTGAGAAAGGCAAAATCGAGCTGAAAAACCGGGCAAGCGGCGAACGGGAGACGCTGAAATTGGACATTGCCTTAAAAACGCTTCAAAAAAAGCTCTTTTTAGCGCCGGAGAGCACGGAGAAAGCGAACAGAAGTGTCTGATACGGCTCAAACAACGCCTTTTTCGCCATCCGGAAAGCAAACTGAAAGCACTGGCCCCGCTCAAACAAGGCCATTTGCGCCGTTTGAGTGGATGCTTGCTCTGCGCTATTTGAAAGCGCGGCGTAAGGAAGGCTTTATCTCGGTGATTGCGGGCTTTTCCTTCATTGGGATCATGCTCGGCGTTGCCACGCTCATCATCGTCATGTCGGTCATGAACGGTTTTCGTATCGAGCTTTTCGATAAAATTCTCGGCCTGAACGGTCATATGCTTGTCCGACCGCTCGCCCGCGAATTTACGGATTATTCCGATGTCGCCAGCCGTATTAGAAAGACCGAGGGCGTCGTACACGCCTTTCCGATCGTTGAAGGTCAGGCATTGATTTCGACCAATGTGGCGTCCAACGGTGTTTTCGTTCGCGGCGTTCGTGAGACGGATCTGAAATCTTTGGAAAGCGTCTCTTCCAAAATTCGCTTTGGCACGCTCGACGGCTTCGACAGGCGTGGTGGCGCAGCCATCGGCACCCGTCTTGCCAATACGCTCGGCGTGACACTTGGCGACGAAATTACGATTGTCTCCCCGCGCGGCGCTTCGACACCTTTCGGCACCGCGCCCCGTGTCCGGCGCTACCCAATCACGGCAATCTTCGAAATCGGCATGTCCGAATATGACGCCACAATCGCTTTCCTGCCGCTTGAGGAAGCCCAGAAGTTCTTCAATATCCCTGGCGCGGTTCATGTCATCGAAGTGCTGATCGACAATCCCGACCGGGTTGACGTTCTTGAGCCTGCCGTTTCTGCGGCCGCCGGAGATGAAATGCTCATCACCGATTGGCGCCAGCGCAATGCGACCTTTTACAATACGCTCCAGGTTGAGAGGAACGTCATGTTCCTGATCCTGACGCTGATTGTTCTGGTCGCTGCGCTCAATATCATCTCCGGCATGATCATGCTGGTGAAGGACAAGGGCCGCGATATCGGCATTCTGCGCACAATGGGCGCGAGCCGGGGTGCGGTGATGCGCGTCTTTTTCATTACCGGCGCCAGCATTGGCGTCGTTGGTACGCTGGCAGGGCTGATCCTGGGCGTTCTCGTCTGCGTCAATATCGAGGAGATCCGTCAAGGTATTTCCTGGCTGACCAGCACGCAGCTTTTCCCATCCGAAGTTTATTTCCTGTCCCGCATGCCTGCGGAAATGGACCCCTGGGAAGTCGCCACGGTCGTTATTATGGCGCTGACGCTGTCGATCATTGCGACGCTCTATCCATCCTGGCGGGCGGCACGTCTCGACCCGGTTGAAGCATTGCGATATGAGTAGGCACCCGTGGAACAACGCATCAAATATCCGATCCTCAGGCTTGTGAACCTTCGGCGTGTTTTCCGGCAAGGCGGCCGGGAGCTGAATGTTCTCGATGGCGCGTCCGCCGACTTCTATGAAGGCGAAACCGTTGCGCTTGTCGCACCATCGGGCGCCGGGAAGTCGACGCTGTTGCAAGTCGCCGGTTTGCTCGACAAAGCCGATGACGGCTCGGTCATTCTCAATGGCCGCAATTGTTCCGCTTTGAGCGATAGCGAGCGCACAAAAATCCGGCGCACTGAAATCGGCTTCGTCTATCAGTTTCACCACCTTCTGCCAGAATTTTCCGCGCTGGAAAATGTCGTTATTCCGCAGCGTATCGCGGGCCTCGATCGGCGTGAGGCGCAAAAGCGCGCCACGGAGCTTCTCACGCTCTTCGGTTTGAAAGAGCGTTTGACGCACCGTCCTGCCGAGCTGTCCGGCGGCGAGCAGCAGCGCGTTGCCATTGCCCGCTCGGTTTCCAACGCCCCGCGCGTTTTGCTGGCGGACGAACCGACCGGCAATCTCGATCCCGAAACTTCCGAGCGCGTTTTCAATCAGCTCCTGCAATTCGTCCGCCAGGCCGGCGTCGTCGCGATCATCGCAACGCATAATTACGATCTCGCCCGACGGATGGACCGTGTTCTGCGTCTGCATAATGGAAAGCTCGTGGACCATTCCTTCGAGCCTCGTGCCGCCGACAAGCCGGAAAAAGCCGCCTCTTGAGGCGGCATCTGATTGCCACCCCGTGACTTTTCGTGGATCACGCCTTTCAGAGCGCAGCACCGAACCCCTCGCCGGGCAGGCCCACGAGGTTTTGAATCTTTGCTTGGGCATCAGCTTGACCCTAAAACCGCTGCGCACTTTTAGGGGCTGATGCGCCTGTTTGCCTGGGCATCGTCTTTACGGCAAAACCGCAAGGGCACTTTT
>CAZMAC010000213.1:0-5645 GCA_964564085.1 uncultured Hyphomicrobiaceae bacterium | reverse complement strand
GAAGTGGATACCGGTTCGCGTGAAGAAAATGCGTCAAAACAACAAATTAGAGCCTCGCTCCGTCTCCATGTGAACGGAACAGGCCCTAGAGTATCAGACCGAAAGGCCTGTTCTCACGAAGGTGGGATACGAAGCGGTTGCAGCTCACCCACGCCCCGTTGATCCATGTTGCGGCAGACGAACGCGGAAAAAGCTTGTTCCGTCCGGGACAAATTCGACCGTCAGATCGCCGTTCATTGCGCGCATGATCGCGCGGCTGATCGGCAGCCCCAGGCCGGCACCCTGATCGTGTTCGGCTTTGCTGCCGCGATAGAATTTCTCAAACACCATGGCCGCATCCTCCCGGGATACGCCCCCGCCATTATCGATGACATCAATGTAGACGTCGCCTCCATCGATTTGCGTACGAACCTCAATCTTTGGCTCATCTGAACCGTTGTACTTCACAGCATTGGAAAGCAGGTTGATCAGCACCTGACGCAGGCGGTCTTCATTTGCGTTGACGTGAAGCCTCTCATGATCATTGCTGAGACTGACCTCGACATCGTCCTCGTCAACCATCGCCGTCAAGATGTCGAGAGCAGCCGCAATTGATGCATTGGCATCAAGCGGTTCAAGCTTAAGCGTTTTGGTACCGGATTCTAAACGGCTGATATCCAATATTTCATCGAGCAGCCGTGTCAGGCGCAGGCTTTCCTCATGAATGATCGTCGCAAATCGCTTTCGCTGTTCGATCGACACTTCTGAATCATCTCGTAGAATCTCAGAAAAGGACCGGATCGACGTCATCGGCGTTCGCAGCTCATGAGACACCTGGCTGAGGAAGGCATCTTTTTGCGCATCCAGTGCACGGAGCCTTTCGTTCGCTGAGCGAAGCTGCTCGGCCGCGCTCTCCAGCTCGTCCGATTTTTCCTTAAGTTTGCGTGACGTCTCCATCAGGCGCTGGGTTTCATCGGCAATATCGATCAGCTCGATCATGCCAACGCTCCGGCGCCCGGTAATACCGGTCACCATCGCATAGGCGGAGGCTGCCCCGATCGAACCGGCAAGTTCCCGTTCAAGCCGTGAGATGACAACGTCAGTAGCATGAGGCAATCGATTGGGGGTCCCTTGCGCTCTTGCCATGTCATCAAAGAGGCGTTTGGCCGGGCCTCCGCCAAGGATACGTTGAGCCAGGATAAAGAGGTCTTCAGATTGGGCCGTCACCTCCGAAGCGCTGGAGGATGCGCCACCGGCGGTGCGGTAGGCATTGACGAATAATCCGGCCTGCAGGCGTTCCAAATCATCCGATGACGTCAGACTGGATACCACAATGAATAATAGCGTATTGAGACCAATGCTCCAGACAACCGCATGGACGAGCGGGTCCATCCCTGACAGGCCCAA
The DNA here is from genome assembly GCA_964564085.1 of uncultured Hyphomicrobiaceae bacterium. Classification (GTDB taxonomy): domain Bacteria; phylum Pseudomonadota; class Alphaproteobacteria; order Rhizobiales; family Rhodomicrobiaceae; genus JAHQVI01. The sequence goes on along the minus strand of CAZMAC010000213.1, from coordinate 4,259 downwards.
TAATGCCTGCGGCCTAAGCACGTCGATACCCCACGGCCCCTCGTTCAACGTGGTTGCGCTGAGGATTAAATCACCGCTAAAGCTCGGCAGGAACAACGTGTAGCTCCAAAGGACGAAACCGGCTGTCAGACCGGCGAGCGCGCCGGACGCCGTCGCGCCGCGCCAGAAAATCCCGCCAAGCAAACTCGGCAAGAATTGCGCGACGCCGACAAAGGCGATCAGACCGATCGCCGCCAATGCGTCGGAGCCGCCTTTCACGCTGAAATAGAGAAAACCCAGTCCAAGAATGACGCCGATGCTGACGCGCCTGGCAACGAGCACCAAGCTGCGAACGTCGCCGGTCACTGCATGCCGCATCGCCATGATTTTCAATGCGATGGGCATCACGACATGGTTTGAAACCATCGTGGAAACGGCAATCGCGGCAACGATGACCATGGACGTAGCCGAGGAAAAACCGCCAAGGAAGGCAAGCAAGGCGAGGTCTTGGCGGTTCTCTGCCAATGGCAGGGTTAAGACATAAAGATCCGGGTTGGAGCCTGGCGGCATGACTTTTTGCCCAACCAGAGCGATCGGCATAATGAACAAAGTCATGCCGATTAAATAAAGCGGAAACAGCCAGGACGCCGTTGCGAGATGACGTTCATCGATATTTTCCACGACGGTGACCTGGAATTGCCTCGGCAGGCAAATAATCGCGGTCGCAGACAGAAAGGTTAAGGTGGCCCATCGCGGACCGAAGATATCCCCGGCGCCACGGATGGCTTCGGCCGGTACATCCTTAAAGATGTCGGCAAATCCATTAGCGACGCCGTAAGTGGCAAAGATCCCAACTGCGATAAGCGCAACGAACTTGACGATCGCTTCCAGCGCGATGGCGGCGACGACCCCGTGGTGACGCTCATTAGCGTCAAGGTTTCTGGTGCCAAAAAGTATCGCGAAAAGCGCCATGCCGGCAGCGATCCAGAACGCGGTCTCCATGACATCGACGTCCCCGGCTATGACCTGGTAGGTCCGCGTCACCGATTGCAGCTGGAGCGCAATGTAAGGCGTCGTTGCGATGAGGGCTATAAGCGTGACCAGAACCGCCAGGCTGGGGCTTTTTCCATAGCGGGAGGAGATCAAATCAGCGATCGAGGTGATCTTGTTCGTACGGCCTATGCGGACCAGTTTACGCAGTAGCCACCACCAGCCCACAAAGACCAGCGTTGGCCCGAGATAAATTGTAATAAACTCAAGCCCGTTTCGCGCTGCTGATCCAACAGCACCGTAGAACGTCCAGGAGGTACAATAGACCGAGATGGAAAGCGTATAGATGAGCGGAGATTGGAGCCATTGGATCGGGCGCTGGCGAGTTCGTCTGTCGACGAAATAAGCAACCGCAAACAGGAGCGCCACATAGCCCAGGCAGACGATCAAAAAGATGTTGACGTATTGCATTAGGCGTCTGGATCGGCGCTCTCCGCCGCCTGTATAGAGTCGTCGTAGTCTTGCAGCCGATGTGACAACAAGGCTGTTCCGGCAATAAGAAGGATCCAGACCACGAAGACGTAGACAATGGGAATGGGTATGCTGGCAACATGACCATCAATCAGCGAAAGCGCCCCAATCGGCGGCATCAGAAGGACCGTTCCGACGAGTAAAAGAACGATCGATCGGTCGCGAACTTTGCGACGCGAAAGCTGAAGGCGGGCGCGATCCCTCACTTATCCGCTTCCTATTGCTTATTCCGGACGGCCATCCGCAAGTTGCTGAACCGCCGCAACGATTTCAGAATTTGAATAAGGTTTTGTCATAAAAATATCTGCACCGCACTGCATCGCCGTTTCCCTATCCGCCCGCTGTCCTTTGGCGGTCAGCATGACGACGGGCAGCTTATGAGTTTGCGAATCTGCACGCAGCTGGCGTAAGACTTCATACCCGTCCATTTCAGGCAGCATGGCGTCAAGAATGAGCACGTTGGGAGGATTCGTCTTGGCTGCCTCTAGCGCCTGGCGGCCGTCTTGCTTCACAATGACCTCAAAGCCGGCCCTTTCCAGCAGAAATGTCAGAGACTCCACAATATTCGGCTCATCCTCGGCCAATAGCACGCTTTTGGTCATTGGTTCATGTTTCCTCCCCTAGTGTGATGATCCAGAAGTTCGTCACATTATGCAGCAAGCTACAAACGAACTTTTGGATCTGCATCACACTAGTAAAATCAATATCTTAGTGTCCCTTAAGATTCCGAAATTCGCTACGGAACCTGCTGCAATAATCAGGCGAATTTCGGAATCGGGACACTAGCATCGTTTGTATCCAAACGTATTTTTCTCAATTAGGCCTGAGTTTTGGGGCTGTTGCAACTGTGGAGTTGCTATTCGTCTGCCAGCGGGTCTTCCACGCGATGCGCGCATGCGCGCCGCGGGCAAAGGCGGCAGTTGGAGCCCACTTCCTCAATACTTGAGGATGGATCTGTCGCGTAAACCGTAAACCTGGCATCGGTTTCCTTCATGGCGATCATATCCGTCACATAATGGCGCGGTTTGCCGAAACCGGCCGAATTGGTTGATCGCGCCCGCGCGACAAACACAAAGCGGGCGCCGGATGGAAAAAGAGCCCGCTGACGTATAACTGTTTCCGGTGATTGCTGGGCACGGTAAAGCACCCACAACGGACAGGTGGCAGCGTAGCGGGGAACGGTCAGCCCTTCCAAACCGAGCATTTCAATGATGGTACCGGCGGCATTGGCCCGGAAATAGCCGAAGCGGGGAACGTAACGACCATCCGGTAAAGCCGTGAAGCGATGACAGACGGCCTCAACCCCAACGGAAAGAATATCCGACAGCATTTGAATGTCGTAGCCGAGTTTGGCGGCCTGCCCGGCGAATTCCTCCATCGGCATGAGGATCGCATTGATGGCATAGTCGCTCAGGGCGCGTGTTGCGCGAACACGCGCGGTTGCCGTCTTGATCTGAGGTTGTTGAGCAACGAGATCGGCAATCAGGTCGCTTAAATGTTCCTGCATCAGCGAGCGCGCTTTCTCCCGGCGTGAGAGCGGGCGGGTGTCGGTGAGGAGATGAGTGAGTTCCTTGGCCGCCTGCTCTATTTCGCTGAACCGGTTCCCGCGTACTTCAAAGAGGGCTTCGACTTCATCGAGCGGGGTTAGAATCCGGTCGGACTCTTCGGCCTTGTCCAGATAGCGTGCCAATGCTTCGCCGACATTCGACATGACCCGGGCTTCGTCATGAATGATCCGGACAAAACGGTCCCGCCGCTCGGTCGGCAGATCCGGATACTCTGTCAGGATGTCAGCAGCTGAATTCACGGCGGCGATCCGCGTTAGCATCTTGTGAATGGTTTCTTTTAGAAAGGGGTCGTTGGTCAAACGGTCGGTGAGGTTCTGCGCATGAGTAACAGCCTCACGTTCCGAACGCGCCAATGCGGCCAGACTCTTGGCCCATCCCGGAAAACGACCGATGAGTTCGCTTGTACGGTGAATTTCAACGCCGAGCCGCGCAAGCGATCTGCGATGAGCGAGCTCTATTAAAGCCTCCCGGAGGCGCTGCTCCGATGTGCCGTCGAGCTCATGACGCGCCAGCCCGAGCACATTTGAAATCTTGTGTAGCAAGACACCGGCAATTCGCCGTTTGTTCCATTCGATCAAATTCAGGTAGGACGGAGAAATCCCAATCTGTCGCGCGAGATCAACCTGTGTCAGGCCAATTTCGCGGCGTTTCTGACGGATCCGCGTGCCAACGATCGAACTTTGCATCGCAGTTTAATCCTTGAATTTCGAATGGTTAACCCGCTTGTTTGTAAATGATTTACAATCATAGCAGCTTCTTGGAAAATTTTGTGACAAGAAAATTAAACCATATCAATAACCTATTGATTTTTTGACGTAGTCCTGACAGCTTACAGGTGGACGAAAATTGCGTCCTTAACCTGAAGCGGCAAAGCAAAATGAACTCTGCTTCGGGCTAAGTCCCTGGAAACGTTCAATGGGAGATCTCTAATGAGGAAGTGGCAGATCAGCCGCCGCGGCGTGTTAAAAGGAACGGCCGCAGCCGGCGTCACGCTGGCAACACCAACGATTTTTACCAGCAATGCCTGGGCAGCTGGCTACACGAACGAGCCGACCGGCGCGAATGTGACGCTCGGTTTCAACGTCCCGCAGACCGGTGCATATGCCGATGAAGGTGCAGATGAGCTGCGCGCCTATGAGCTGGCCGTCGAGCATATTAACGGCGAAGGCGACGGCGGCATGCTGAGCACCT
>CAZMAC010000212.1:0-5676 GCA_964564085.1 uncultured Hyphomicrobiaceae bacterium | reverse complement strand
CCAAGACCAGCTGTTCAGATCAAGTCCGTTGTCATTGTGCTCGATAACGGACCAATCCATGTCAGCAAGGCGACGCGGAAAGAGCTCGACGCCCGCGTCCACTGGCTCACCGTCGAATGGGTGACGAAATGCACGCCCGAACTCAATGATATCGAGGTCGTCTGGCATGATCTCAAAGCACACCACCTTGCTCACCAGACAGTCCCCGATGCCGACAGCCTCCACACGGCCATCCAAAAAGCCGTCACCACTTCGAACTTGGAACGAAATCGTCATCCGATGGGCAAGCTGAGAATCTCTGCTTAGTCGCCTGCCTGCGCAGGCATTTCTGGAGTTTGGGGCCGGCGAGGGATTTGGTGTTGAAGGAATGAAAAATAAACTTTCCTCTGCAGCAGGGAACGGCCACGAAACAACTGGATAAAGGACAGGCATCTCGGCTTTGTCATCTGTGGCGGCATCTGGTAAAGATTAAGGCCGGTTTGCTAAATTCTTAGCAGGCAATCTAGTGGAGCGAATTTGACATTTGATACCCATTTGCGGCAAACCTCGTTTTCAAATGTCAAATTCAAAAGCTCCACTAGAATCAATAACTTGCTAGTGGTTCTTGAGATTCAAACATTTGTTAATGAGGGCGCCGCAAATGGGATATAAATGTTTGAATCGAACCACTAGTGGATCAAACATGACATTTGAGTCTCTCCTGCGATCCAGCTTGGTTGAGGTCAGCGTTTCAAATATCATGTCAATTTGATCCATAAGCAAAAAGCGACGTGGTGCAAAGCGTTAGATTCGAACCAGTAGAACATCAAAAATCCATCTCCTTGCCGGGAATCGCCATATATGACAGCCGAAAAACCGCTCATCATCGTGACCCGAAAACTTCCTCAGCCCGTTGAGACGCGGATGCGCGAGCTTTTCAACGTCCAATTCAACGACGATGATACGCCGATGACGAAGGAGGATCTGATCCGCGCCGTGCAGACGGCGTCGATCCTCATTCCGACAGTGACAGACCGGATCGATCGCGCTGTGCTGTCCCAAAGCGGCCCGGATTTAAAGTTGATCGCCAATTTCGGGACGGGTGTGGACAATATCGACCTCGATACGGCGCGTAATCGCGGGGTCATTGTCACAAATACGCCCGGCGTGCTGACCGAAGACACCGCCGATATGACCATGGCGCTGATCCTGGCCGTGCCGCGCAGGCTGGCGGAGGGGACGCGGTTGCTGAAGGCGAATGCCGATAGCTGGCAGGGCTGGTCGCCAACCTGGATGCTTGGGCACCGGATTTACGGAAAAAAACTCGGCATTATCGGCATGGGCCGTATCGGCCAGGCCGTTGCCCGGCGCGCCCGCGCTTTCGGCCTTGATATCAATTACCACAACCGGCGTCATGTTTCGCCGGAGATAGAGGCCGAGCTTGGCGCAACCTATTGGGAAAGCCTCGATCAAATGCTCGCTAATGTCGATATCGTTTCGGTGAACTGCCCGCATACGCCGGCAACATATCATCTGCTGTCGGCCCGGCGTTTGAATTTGCTCAAGCCCACAGCTTATATCGTGAATACGGCGCGCGGCGAGGTGCTCGACGAAAATGCATTGGCGCGGCTGATTGAAACGGGTGAAGTCGCCGGCGCAGGGCTCGATGTTTTCGAGCATGAGCCCGCGATCAATCCGCGTCTTTTAAAGAATGACAATGTTGTGGTTCTGCCGCATATGGGGTCCGCGACCATTGAGGGCCGCATTGATATGGGCGAGAAAGTCATCATCAATGTGAAAACGTTTCTCGACGGACATACACCGCCAGACCGGGTCTATCCGGCGATGTTCTGATCGAGATGTCGGATAGTAGCGGCGATGGCGCGACGTGAGTTGGGGGATATGGAATGACCGCAGCAGGGGTTCTTGAGGCGCTGATCCAAACGGGCAATCAGATCGATAGCCAGTGGTCGATGTATATTGTCGTTCATTTGGGGCTGTTCTGGTTCTTTTTTCTCGTGCACCGCCCCTTGCTTTTCATCGAACGGGCGATTGCGCTTTTTGCATACGGCGCATTCGCTTTCATTAATGGCAATGCGCTGTTGAATACCTATAATTTCTTAGAGGCCCTGCGACGTGACTTGGTCACCAACTTTGCCAGCGAGCTTTCGCAGACGCCGCATATGGCAAATACGCTGGCGTCTTACTTTTATGGTGACCGGCAAGAGCTTATTTTGATCACCCATGGCGGGGCTTTTACCGTCGTTGCTTTATTCCTGCTGTTCAGGAACGCCATGATAAGACGTTATGACCGGCTTTTCCCGCGCCATGCGCAAACGAAGGGAGGTTTAGTCGATTAAGCGCTCCCGCCTTTCGAGCGACACGTTGCCAAACCGCCTCCGCTATTGCTTGCTCACGAGCATGAGCGCGCCATAAGCATCGGTCAGTCCTGCGCCGAAATCATGATCTTGCCCCTCCGGCCCCAGATCCAGGGCCGTACCAACGAGGGCGTCACGCACCGTCTCTGCCGTAAGCTGCGGATTGCGTTCCATCAGCAAGGCGATAACGCCAGTGACATGCGCGGCGGCGAAGGATGTGCCGGACAAATAATCAAAGCCTTCACCCGTGACCGGCGCCAAAATATCGACACCGGGGGCAGCTGCCAGAACATAGCCGCCGCGATTGGCTCGGCCATACAGCTTGTCGGTTTCATCCGTGGCCGTGATGGCGATGACCTTATCATAGGCTGCCGGGTAAGCAGGCGGCGCGTCCGGCCCGTCATTGCCAGCCGCGGCAACGAAAACCGCACCGCGCTCATAAGCGGCATCGATCATCTCGATCAAAAGCGGCTCCTCCTCGCCGGCAAAGCTCATATTGAAGATCCGCGCGCCTTGACTGAATGCCTCGTCTACGGCCCGCGCCAGCGTTGTGGCGGTGGTGACAGGCGGCGCGCCCAGTTTTTCCCGAGCAAAGGCTCGGACCGCAACAATCTTCGCGCCGGGAGCGATCCCGACCACACTGCCACTCGCCGAAATGATCCCGGCAATGGCGGTGCCGTGCATGTCAGGGCCATCGATGCCCGTTTCGACCGCATCGATGAGTGTCAGATTGGCGTCCTTCAGGGACGGATGCGTGACATCCACGCCAGAGTCGATGACAGCAACAGACATGCCGCGCCCGCTTACCTCGGCTCGAGCTGCCGGAATACGCATCTTGGGTAGCGCATATTGCAAGTCCGATCCCGACGAACGTGTATCGCCTTGCAACCAGTAATAGCTGTTCGGTATGGCAAAGGCGATTTCGGGAAGATTCGCCATCGACGCGACAACCGTTTCGACAGCCCGGCCGTCTGGAATGGTGAAACGATAGACTCGGCTGGTCTCAAGCAGAGCGAGGATAAGCGTCTCCTGCAGGACAAGATTGAAGTCCTGCGCAAGGCCGGTGGCAATCGTATCCGGTTCGGCGGCGCGGATGAGGACGACGACTTCGTCTTGCTTAAATCGAGGCCGTTCCGCCGCCAAATTCGCGCGCTGTAAAGGCGTTGGCGGTCCACCGAGTGTCGCAGGAGGTGGCGCGCCTCTGTTCGGCGGTATAACGGGCAGGGGCGGTATTGCCGTCCTTATAACCTTCGGTCGACGCGTTCTGCGCCGCTTTTTTCGCGGGCTTCTCTCATCATAGTCGCGCGCCCGTTGCTTCTTGCGGCGCCGCTTTCGTTTTCGCGGCTGCTCATCTTCATAGTCTCGAAGACTGTCAATGATCACCGGTGCAAACCTCAATATAAGTCCGCCGGCATTGCCGATACCGCCACCGCCGCCGCCGCCACGGGAAGGGCGGTTTGCATCGGATGAGTTTCGCTGAGCCACAGCTTGCGTGATTGCGCCACTCAGAAAGACTGTCAGCAAGGCAAGAGCCAGACATTTTATGGCGCTTGAGGGACGTATTGCGATCATGGCGCGCTCCCGAAACGGTCACTTTGGTGGTGCGGCATTTTCATGCGCTTTCTCTCCAGTCTACTGCGTCGGAGCGACAAAGGCTACCACGTCCGCCCGCTCCCGTAGCTTTTGTAGGATTGTGTCGCGCTCCTCAGCGGGCAAAGGCTTGCGGGAAATGCGGATTTTAAATGTCCCGCCGGGCAGAGGACCATCGACGACAGCGCCTTTGATCGAACGCAGGAGCCCGGTTATGTCATCGGCTTTTGCCCCGTTGGCAAAACGGACCAGGACAAGACTTCCCGTTGCCAATTGCTGAGTTTGGCCGCCCGTGGCCACGCGGTAGCCGCCATCACGGCTCTTGTCGGACAGGACCGAGACCAGCACGGCCGCCTGCACGGCGATAATCACGACAGCCGCTGCACCCGCTATTGCGAGCGCCGGAGAAAGTCCGCTTGGGAGAAAACCCGATATCCAGGATTTGAAGCCGGAGGACGTCTCCGAACTGTTTCCGGCTTCGGACGCAATTTGCTCCATGAGCCGGTCACGAACTGCAGGGCTTGGCATTCCAAGACTTTCATTGGCGGCAACAGTCTCGGCAACTTCTTCACGAATGAGGGTAAGCCGCGAACGTAGTTCGGGATGAGCGGCGAGATAGGCTTCGACACGCTGCATCTCAGCGGCGGAGAGAGTCCCCTTTTCGTACCAGGGCAGAAGCTGTTCGATCTCTTCATGGTCATGATTGTTCAGATCGGTCATGGCCACCCCCTGTCCAACCCGGCCTCACGCATGAGTTCGGCCAGTTTTTTTCGCGCATAAAACATTCGCGTCTTGACGGTGTTTTCCGGGATTTCAAGAATCGCCGCCGCCTCAAGAACGGACTTATCATGGTAATAAACCAGGTCGATAATCTCACGATGATCCGGCGAAAGCTGTTCCATGCAGGCCTGCATGATCTCTGCTTTACTGCGCTTTTGAGAGACGACTTCCGGCGTATCCTCATGGTCGGCAATCTGAGAAGCGTAGCCTTCGTCGAGCGCCTCTTCGCGACGCTTGCGCAGCAGACTGACCGCCTTATTATGTGCGATCGATATCAGCCAGGTCGACACAGCAGAGCGCCCCTCAAAGCTTTTCGCTTTTCGCCAAGTTTCCAAAAAAACCTCGTTCATCAGCTCTTCCGCGATCGACTCGTTCCGAACGAGCCTGACCAAATAACGATAAAGTCGCACGTGATGGCGCGCATAAAGGGCGCTCATCGCGGTCTGGTCGCGCGCCGCAAGCCGGCGGATCAGCGCTTTATCATCGGCGCTCGTCATGATCGCGCCGGCGTGGAATGCGCGCTACAAGTCATTTGTCGCCCCAACATGCAAAAGGTTCAATCGGAAGGGTCAGCCCCGTCATATTCTGAAGCTTTTCTAACATCTTCGCTCTTTTTGAAAACGAAATTTCCTGAATCCGCCAGCGCAAAGCCTTTCAGCAGGATGGATGCTGGCATGAGCGCCCGCATTGTTTCAGCCGATAACCTTGTCGCCAACACCTTTCAAAGAGCAGCAGCGGACGCCTCACCGGACCCAAACTCCCGAAATGCCTGCGCAGGCAGGCATCTGGTCTGCCGCAAACTCGATATTAACCAGATCCCTGCTTTCGCAGGGATTTCGATCGCGCAGTACCAAAACCCTCGCTGGACGTCGTCCACGAGGTTTTGTTTATTTGCTTGGGCATCAGCTTGACCGTAAAACCGGTTCCCGCTTTTACGGGCCGATGCGCC